>JBEBJW010000327.1:0-7076 GCA_040079715.1 Myxococcota bacterium
ACACGGTGGTGTACCCGGTCGAGTCGTCGGTCGTGCCGGGGTCGGAGGCGGTGGTGCTGGCGGGGATCGGCCACGCGGGCCTGCTGACCGACCCGCGCTCCTGGGCGGCGGTCCGAGGCGCGCTGGCGGAGCGAGCCTGATCAGCGCAGGCTGGCCAACGCCAGCCGCACGGCCCGTTCGTTCGCGCCGGTCCGCCCGCACCGATCGGTGACCTCGCCGGACAGGGTGGCGGCGGCGCCGTCGAGCGACGGCGGGTCGAGCACCTCGAGCACGACCTGCTCGCCGATCAGCAGCGCGCCGTCGGGCCCGTCCTCGAACAGTCGCGGCTGATCCGCGATCTGCCCCACCACGTCGCCGTCCGCCGTGACCGACAGGGTCACCGTCGGGCTGTCCGGCCCGAACGGGTCTGCCGCGTCACCCGGATCGATCCCGACCGCGCGGAGGCTCACGAACACATGGTACCCGCCCTGCGGGCCCTGGAAGAACGACACGGGACCGCCGTCCGCGACCGGCTCGAACCCCGCGGTGCCGGTCCCGACTTCGACCTCGATGGACCCGACCGATTGACAATCCGGGTTTTCTTGGCCGTCCACTGGGTTCTCACAGCCGACACACGAAACCCACAGACCCGCACCTGCGGCGAAACGACGCACCATGGATCTCTCTCTCGTTCGTTGAGCACCCCTGTTGGTACCACGTCCGGATGGGAGGCGAGACTCCAATGTTGACGATCGCGATCGGCCTGATCGCTTGCAAGGACCACGATGACGGCAGCCACACCGGCACCGACACGCAGGTCGACCCGATCCCGGCGTTCGCCGAGGCCGGCGGGAACCCGCTCGCCGCGATGATGTCGGCCGGAGGCACCGGCCCCGACGACGTCTGGCTGGTCGGCGCCACCCCGGTGTTCAACGGTCCGCCGCTGGTGCTCCACCGGACCGGCGGGGACTTCGAGGAGGTCGTGCTGCCCACGCTGCACGACGTGTGGTGGGTCCACGCGTTCCCGGGCGGGCCGACGTTCTTCGCCGGCGGCGGCGCGACGGTGATCCGCGGCGAGGGGGGCGTGTACGAGCGGCTCGACACGCCGGGGTTCGCGGGCCAGACCGTGTACGGGCTGTGGGGCGCCGCTCCGGACGACGTCTGGGCGGTCGGTGGCTTCGCAGGTCGGGCGGGGTTCGCCTGGCGATGGGACGGGTCGACCTGGACCGACGTGGACCTGCCGGCGGACCTGCCGCGGGCCGACGACGGCGAGATCCCGGCCCTGTTCAAGGTGTGGGGCCGGTCGAGCGACGACGTGTACCTGGTGGGCGGCGTCGGCACGGTCCTGCACTGGGACGGCGCGGCGCTGTCGGTGGTGCCGACCGGGACGCGCGAGCAGCTGTTCACCGTCCACGGCGACGCGTCGCAGGTGCTGGTGGTCGGCGGCGGGTCCGAGGGCGTCGCGCTCGAGGGCGACGCCGGCGGGTTCACCGACGAGACCCCGACCGGCGCGCCGCTGCTCCAGGCCCTCCACGTCGACGGGGACGGGACCGTGTGGACGGCCGGCGCGGGCGGCAACGCCTGGCGTCGGACCCGCGGCGCCGCAGACTGGGCGTTCGTCGACCTCGGCTTCGCGGCCGAGCCCCCGTCGGTGCACGCGCTGTGGTCCGACGGCACGGACCTGTGGGCGGTGGGCGGCGGCGTGCTGACCCCCGCGCTCGACGCCGGCGTGATCGCCACCACCGATCTGGACCAGGCGCCGTACGTCGCGCCGGAGATCCCGCCGGTGAGCACGGTGTGCCCCGCGACCGACGTCGATCCGTTCCCCACCGGCTCGATCGCCCGCCGGTGGAACGAGCAGCTGCTGAACTCGGTCCGTCGGGACATCCCCAACCCGCCGGTCCACGCCCGGAACCTGCACCACGTGTCGGTCGCGATGTTCGACGCGTGGGCTGCGTACCAGGACACCGCCGACGGGGTCGTGTACCGAGACCGGGAGACCGCGGACGACCTCGACGCGGCCCGCGAGGTCGCGATCTCGTACGCCGCGTACCGGGTGCTGGTCCAGCGGTACACCCACGCCCAGAACGCAGCCCTGACCCTGGATTGCTACGCGCAGTTCATGGACACGCTGGGCCTCGACCCCGCCGACACCCACACCGACGGTGGCGACGCGATCGCGGTCGGCAACCGCGTCGGCCAGGCGGTGATCGACCGGTTCCTCGACGACGGATCGAACGAGGCGAACCTGTACGCCGACACCACCGAGTGGACCCCGTCGGCGCCGGTGTTGGTCGTCGATCACGTGGGGACCCCGGCGACCGATCCGGACGTGTGGCAGCAGCTCAACCTCGCGACCGCCGAGACGCAGAACGGGATCGTGCTCGACACCTCGGTTCAGCCGTACATCGGCGCGCACTGGCGCGAGGTCGAGCCGTTCGCCGCGACGCGCGATCCGGTCACCGGGCTGTACAGCGCGGTGACCGAAGACGACTACCCGACGGTGGCGGATCCGACGATGGTCGACGACGTGGTCGAGGTGATCCGCAAGACCGCCGAGCTCGATCACCTCGACGGTGAGATGATCGACATCGGACCCAACGCCACCGGTGACAACGCCCTCGGCGAGAACGACGGGTCGGGGTACCGGAAGAACCCGGTCACCGGCGCTCCGTACGCGCCGAACCTCGTCCCCCGCGGTGACGCCACCCGGGTGATCGCCGAGATGTGGGCCGACGGGCCGAAGTCCGAGACCCCACCGGGCCACTGGGCCAAGCTCGCGAACGAGGTCAGCGACGAGCTGTCGGCCGACCAGCTCGTCCCGTGGGGCGAGGGCGAGCCGGTCGACCGCCTCGCGTGGGACGTGGGGATCTACCTGGCGGTGACCGGCGCGACCCACGACGCCGCGATCGCGGCGTGGGAGGTCAAGCGCGAGGCGATCGCGTCGCGGCCGATCACGCTGATCCGGTGGATGGCCCAGCAGGGTCAGTCGTCCGATTCATCCCTCCCGAGCTACTCGCCGGACGGGCTGCCGCTGGTGGACGGCCTGATCGAGCTGATCACCGAGGCTTCTTCGGCCCCGGGCCAGCGGCACCACCACCTCCGGTGGTACGTCGGCGAGCTGGCCGTGTGGTCGTGGCCGGGAGAGCCGGGCGACCGCGCGAACACCTCGACCGAGCTCCGGTGGATGCGCGCGCTGGACTGGATCCCGTACCAGCGGCGCACGTTCGTCACCCCGGCGTTCCCCGGGTTCATCTCGGGCCACAGCACGTTCAGCCGGGCGGCGGCCGAGGCGCTGACCGCGTACACCGCGTCGCCGTGGTTCCCCGGCGGGGTGCACGAGTTCGTCGCGCCCGCGAACGGCTACCTCGTGTTCGAGGACGGCCCGAGCGTCGAGGTGAAGCTGCAGTGGGCGAGCTACTACGACGCCGCCGACCAGGCGGGCCAGTCGCGCCTGTGGGGCGGGATCCACATCTGGCCCGACGATCGGATCGGTCGGATCACCGGGTCGAAGATCGGGATCCGCGCCGCGACCCTCGCCCGCGGGTACTGGGACGGGGTGGTCGTGCCGTAGCGACAACGGCGCCGCGGTCCCGACGCCGGTCGTCGGGCCGCGGTGGTCGGCTCCGGCGCGGCCGCGGCGCTACAGGGTGGTGATCGGCGTCCAGACCCCGATCCCGTCCATCTGCTGGCCGGGCGGGGCGACGATCTCGGTCGGGCCGAGCTGGACCGCCTCGGTGTCGCCGATCCGCCGCAGGTGGCCCGCGTAGTACAGCGAGGTGCCCTGCATCGCGCCGATCGACGACGACGTCGGCTCGCCGAGGGTGGCCCACACCCGCTCGAGCAGCGAGCCGTCCTCGGGCCGGACCACCGCGACGCTGGTCAGCGTGCCGCTGAACGTCATGTCGGTCGGGGTGGTCGCCGACGGCCCCGCGAGCCCGACCAGCCGGCCGTCGTTCGCCGCGGAGAACGAGCTCGACCCCTGGCCCGGCACCCGCGACACCGACGACCCGGCGTCCTTTCCCTGGGTGGCGAACTTGCCCTGGTAGTCGAACTCGGCCGGGATGTACGGCGCGGTGAACGACCCCGAGCCCGTCGACTCGACCACCGTGTTGCCCTCGACCGTCGACACGGTGTGGTGGGTCTTCGACAGCCCGATGCTCGCCGGCTCGGTCGGCGCGCGGAGCAGCGGGCTGTTCCGCTCGATCCACCCGGCCTTCCAGTCCTCCGGTCGCTTCAGGTCGAACCCGGCGACCAGATCGAACATCAGCCGCCGGAGCACCTCCCGGCTCTCCGACTCCCGCCGGTTCGACGCCTCGAGGTCCGGCAGATCGACCGAGCTGACCCGACCGTCGACGTTCACCGTCAGCACGATCCGCTTCCGCTCGAGCCGGGCGACCACGTCGGCCAGCACCTTCGCGTTGGCGGGGTTGGTGGCCTCCTGCGGCGACAGGGTCCGCGGGGTCGCCCGGATCGCGAGCGACTCGACCTTGCAGTCGACCTCGGACACGTTCTTGCCGATCGGGTGAACCTCCGGGCAGTTCAGCGCGGCCTGGATCTGGAGCGCCCGGGTCCGGAAGCTGAAGTTCTCGGCCGCCGACAGCTCGACCAGCGACGGGGTCGTCTCCTCGATCTCGACCATCCACCGCGATCCGGTCCACCCGGCGACCGGTTCTGCCGCCTGCGCGCCGAGCTGGAGCCACGCGATCATCGTCTCCTCCTCCGGGCAACGTATCGGCCTCCGCGGATCCTGTTGAGCCGGGCAGTGGAGATCGCGTTCGGCGGCGGGATCGACACCCCGTTAAGCAGGGCGGTGGAGGACGGGTGGAGATCGCGGTCGGCGCCGTGATCGACGATCGGTACGAGGTTCTCGGCCGGATCGGCAGCGGGGCGGTGGCCGTGGTGTACCTGGTGCGCCACGTCCAGCTCGGGTCGTTGCACGCCCTGAAGGTCCTGCTGATCCCGACCCGGTTCGTCCAGCAGCGGCTGCTCCAGGAGGGCCGGCTGCAGGGCGCGGTCCGCGATCGGAACGTGGTCCCGGTGACCGACGTGGTCGATGTCGACGGCGCCCCCGGCCTGGTGATGGAGTACGTCCGCGGCCCGTCGCTCGAGCGCCTGCTCCAGCACGCCCACTTCGACACCGCGCAGGCCGTCGCGCTCGGGGCGGGGATGATCCTCGGCGTCCGATCGGCGCACGACAGCGGGCTGGTCCACCGCGACCTCAAGCCGGCGAACGTGCTGATCGACGTGGACGACCACGAGCTCGTCCCGAAGATCGCCGACTTCGGTCTGGCGAAGATCCTCCACGGCGAGGGCGACGGCCCGACCGCCACCCGCACCGGCAGCACCCTCGGGACCCCGGCGTACATGGCCCCCGAGCAGATCCGCGACGCCCGCGCCGTCGACGAGCGGGCGGACGTGTTCTCGCTCGGGGCGGTGCTGTACGAGGTGCTGACCAGCCGCCGCGCGTTCCCCGGGGACGACGTGCTCGAGCTGTACGACCGGATCCGCGACGGTCGGTACGCCCCGGTCCGGACCCTGGTGCCGGAGGTGCCGGCCGCGCTCGAGCGGGTGGTGGCGGACGCGCTCGAGGTCGACCGGAGCCGGCGGATCGCCAGCGTCGCCGAGCTGCTCGACCGGTGGACCGAGGGGAGGGGCGAGGCGGCGGCCGAGTTCGACTGGCCGTCGGGGCTGGTCACGCTGGTCGAGGGGCTGGCGCCGAGCTCGTCGACCCTCACCCCGTCCGGGACGTCGGCCCAGACGTTCGATCTGCCGCCGCCCGCGCTGACCGACGAGGCCTCGGTGGATCCGGGGCCGCTGCCGCCCGCGGTGGTGGTGGCCGAGACGACGGTCGCCGAGCCGGTGCCGGCGCCCCCGCCGCGCCCGGCGCTGCCGCAGGTCGAGGCGGTGGCCCAGCTCCGCCCCGTGTACACCGCCGCCGACGCGCCGCGGGTCTCGGCCGATCCGGTGGTCGAGGCGTCGCACCGCGACGGGTGGGCCGCCCTGCGCGACGGCCGACCAGCCGACGCGATCGGCCCGTTGAAGGCGGTGGTGGTGTCCGAGCGGCCGGACTCCGCCGGTTCGAACCGGGATCTGTCGGTCCGGCTCCTGCTGGCGACCGCCCAGCTGTGGCTCGGCGACCCGGAGGGGTACCGCGGGCTCGAGGACGCCGCGCGGATCGCCGGGACCCGCCGCGGGCCGATCGCGGACCTCGGCCGGCTCGCGGGGGAGTCCGTGTCGGCGACGGTCGACCCGAAGGCGGTCGACGAGCACCTCCGGATCTGGCCGGACGATCTCCTCGCCCGGCTGCTGCTCGCGACCGTGGACGGCCTCGACGCCGACCGCCGGATCGAGCTCGCCCGCCAGGCGGTGGCGCTCGACCCGGAGTCCGCCGGCGGCCGGACCGTGCTCGGCCAGCTCCTGCTCGACCGCGGCCTGCTCGACGAGGCGGAGGACGCCGTCGCGACCGGCCTGGCGACGTCTCCGAACCACCCGGGCCTGCTGGCGGTGCGGGCCCGCGGCGCGCTCCAGGCCGGTCGGCTCGCCGACGCCCGGAAGGTCGCGGAGGAGGTGGTCGGGCTGCCGGCCGCGCCCCCGGAGGCGGTCGAGGTGCTGGCGGCGGCGCTCCGGACCGCGAACGACCAGGCCGGGCTCGATGGCCTCGAGGCCCAGGTCCACGCCGACGCCGCCGCGATCGGGTTCGCCCGCGGGCGGGCCGAGGCGGCGTTCGGGCTCGGGCGGATCGACGAGGCGTTCCAGTGGATCGGGACCGCGTTCGATCGCGCCAGCGCCGCCGGCCGGCTCGACGACTCGGCGCAGCTCGCCCGGTTCGTCCAGAGCGCGGCGGTGGTGGTCGGGCGCCGGACCGACCTCGAGTTCGCGGTCCACCGCGCCGAGGGCGTGACCGCGCTGGTCGGCCTGCCGCGGGTCCTGCACGACCGGCTGACGCCGCGGATCCTGCTCCTGAACGGCCTGCTGGCGCTCGACGCGGGCGACACCGAGCGGGTCGAGCGGACGATCCAGCAGCTCGAGGCGGCCGAGCGGGGCGAGCGCCAGGCCGCGCTCCTCCGGGCGGCCTCGCTGTCGGCCCAGGATCT
>JBEBJW010000328.1:0-7026 GCA_040079715.1 Myxococcota bacterium
CCAAGGCCGACGGAGGCGACGCCCGGGCCGACAAACCGGCCGACAAGGCCGACCGGGGCGACAAGGCCCCGAAGGCCGATCGCGGCGACAAGGGCGACAAGGGCGCGAAGGGAGACAAGGCGAAGGGAGACAAGGGCGACAAACGGGAGCCCGAGGACTTCCCCGCAGAAAAGGTCTACCGCGAGCCGATCATCGCGTGGTTGGCCTCGGTCATGGGGTTGCTGATCATCGCCGGGGGCATCTTCCTCGCGTTGTTGGTCGTGATTCTGATGATGACCTGACGCGGGCGCGTTAACTTCGCGGCGGTCGGACACCACCTCGTCACGCAGAGGCCGAGACTCCTCGGTCTCAGCACGAACCTCGGGGCGATCGCGCGATCCAGTTGTGGCTGGTGGCGTCCTGGCGCTGTTAAACCTGATGTTCCGGAGGAGAGCAAAATGACGCAGCGATGGACTTGGTGGATCCTGGCGGCGACCCTGGCGGCGTGCGGCGGCGAGAAGCCGGTGGACGACACCACGGGCGACGACGGCGACGCCGATGCGGACAGCGACAGCGACAGCGACTCGGACGCCGACGCGGATTCCGATTCCGACGCGGACACCGACTCGGACGCTGATGCGGACACGTCGATCACCGAGACGGGCACCACCGGGCCGCTCCCGGTGTTCGAGCCGGTCGCGGTCGGGTTCGAGTTCGACGGCGTCGTCCACACGGACGGCTCGGTCACCGGCTACACGATCGCCGGGTACGGCGACATCGACCCGTCCGTCGTCATGACGTTCGCCGGGATCGACTTCTTCGCGGCCACTGACACCGCGGGCCAGGATGCGTCGTCCTGCATCCTGATCGTGACGCCGTTCGACCAGACGATGGGCGTGGTCCCGCTGAACAAGCCGACCCAGATCCCGGTCGGCGACGGCGCCGAGATGTACTACAGCTACAACGTGGCGTTCGACCTGACGGCCTCGCTCACGAGCTGCTTCGACCGCGTCGACGCGGCCACCTGGGGCGCGAACCTCGAGAACCTGGTCGGCCCGTGGGACGGCGCCCACTTCGGGATGGGCTTCGGTCCGATGACCACCTACCTGTCGGACGCGTGGAGCGACCAGACCCTCGCGGACCTCGGCCCCTCGATGATGGCCGAGTACATCGCGATCAACGACAGCGCGGGCACGTTCGTCGGGATCGACTGGACCACCGCGATCGCGTTCGAGTTCGACGAGGCCACCAACGAGCCGGCGGCGGACGCGAGCGGCCTGCTGATCGGCGTCCCGGTCGACGGGCTCGGCGCCGGCGCAGACTTCCCGGCCGCGGTGTACATCCGGTCGTTCGCGTACTGGTACCAGGACTTCCCGTACCTCGACTTCACCAACCTGACCGACGGCGCCCCGCAGTAGCCTCGGCGCTGCGGTGACCACCGCCGGCGATCCGAACCCCTCTCGGGGCGCGGGTCGCCGGCGGTTCTGTTTTTCCGGCGATCGCTCCGAACAGGTCCGGTCAGAAGTCGACGACCCCGAGCCCCTGCCGCTGCTTGTCCGGCGCGGTCGTCCACCCCGACTCGAGCTTCAGCACCCCGCGCGGGCACACGTGGGCGCACATCCCGCACCCGACGCACGACGCGCGCGTGAACGACCGGTTCGACTGGGCGTAGCTCCGGACGTCGATCCCCATCTCGCAGTACGCGGTGCAGTTCCCGCACGAGATGCACATGTCCGGCTTGACCCGGATCCGGAACCGTCCGACCTTCTGGGTGATCCCGAGCAACGCCGCCATCGGGCAGAAGTTGCGGCACCACACCCGCGGACCGAGCACCGGATACAGTCCGGTGCCGACCACCCCGGCGAGCACCGCGCCGACCGCGAACCCGTACCAGCCCTTGACCGTGGCGCCGAGCGTCGCGAGGCCGGCGCTCTTGAACTCGAGCAGCTCGCCCGCCATCACCAGCGCGGTCGTCGCGAGGCACAGCACCAGGATCGTGTGGATCGCCGCCTTCTCGAACCGCCACGACCGCGTGCTCGACGCGGTCAGGTGCCGCCACGGGTCGCCGAACGTGTTCGCGAGCGCGCCGCACCCGCAGACCCAGCTGCAGTACCACCGCTTGCCGAACGCCACCGACAGCGCGGGGGCGACGATCAGCGCCCCGACGATCGCGTACACCGCGAGGTACGTCGGGAGCGACTGCAGCGTGTGCGGGTACAGGTAGTCGTACTTCAGCGGCCAGAAGTACGAGAAGTAGAACTCGGACCCGCCGAACAGCGGCATCACGAACGGGAGGGTGAACCCGAGGATCACCTGGACCCCGATGTTCGTCGCGATCCGGAGCTGGTTGTACCGCGCGTTGCCGTGGGATCGGAGGTAGAACGCCCCGCCCACGATCATCCCGACACAGTACAGCAGCCCGTACAGGTACCACTTGCTGCGCAGGTGGAGGACCTCCGCCACCGGGGTCAGCCACTCGGTCCAGTACAACACGCAGTAGAACGCGACCAGCGTCGCGCTCGCCGCCCACCCGGCCGCGCCGCGGTTCCGCCACGCCTGCCGGTAGGTGATCATCAGCCCGTTCTGGGCCTGCAAGTCCATCGACGGCTCCTACACGGTGCCCGAGCGGGGCACGACCAACGGGGGAACGAACTCGGTGTCGAACGCGGCCTCGGCGAGGTGGTCGACCGCGAACGCGAGCGATCGCCGCTCCTCGATCCACCGGGCGAGCACCGCGTGATCCCACCGGCGACCGAGGAAGTTCGCGCCGATCAGGCAGCCGTCGCGGTGGACGAGCCGGGTGGTGCTGCGGACCCGGCCGGCCTCCTGGTGGAACCACGACTGCTCGCCGGGCAGGTCGAGGTTGACCGAGCCGACCGTGGTGTACTCGAGGTCCATCAGCTTGGCCGAGTTGTACCAGGTGCCGCGGCGGTAGGTCGCGTCGTCGCCGAGCAGCTGGCGGCCGGCGACCCGGCCCTGGTCGCGGGCGGTGTACCACAGCTGCTCCGGGCGGACCCACCCGTTCGCCCACCGCACGCTCGCGCAGTCGCCAGCGGCCCACACGCCGGGGACCGAGGTACGGAGCTGCGCGTCGACCAGGATCCCGCCGGCGGCGTCGCGGGCGACCGCGTCCCCGAGCCAGGCGGTGTTCGGGACCACCCCGATCGCGACCACCACCAGGTCGGCCTCGATCGGGCCGCGGTCGGTGACCACCCGGGCCACGGTGCCGTCGTCGGCGGGCTCGAGCCGGTCGACGGTCTCGCCGATCCGGACGTCGACGCCGTGGTGGCGGAGCGCGTCGGCGATCCACGCGGACTCGCGGGCGTCGAGCGCGATCGGCCAGAACCAGTCCTCCCGGATCACGAACGTCGGCCGGAGCCCCGCCGCGAGCATCGTCTCGACGCTCTCGATCCCGATCAACCCGCCGCCGACCACCACCGGGTGGCTCGGACGTCGACGTCGCGCCGTCGCCGCCACGGTCCGCGCGCGGTACGGGCTGTCGGGGGCGGTCGGGAGGTGCGCGTCCGGGTTCGGCGGCAGGTCGACCCCGGACCGGCCGTGGAGCTCCTGCTCGAGCCACTGGAGGTCCTGCAGGGTCACGAAGTGCCCGACCCCCGGCAGGTCCGCTCCGGGCCACGGACCCGACCGCGGGCGGCTGCCGGCCGCGATCAACAGCCGATCGAACGGGACGGTCGCGCCGGTCGACAGGCGGACCGCCCCGGGCTCGATCCCGACCACCCGCGCCCGGACCCGGACGAACCCGAGCCGGTGGTACACGTCGCGCTCGAGCGGCTCGATGTCCCGGTACGACAGCTGGCCGGCGAGCACGTACATCAGCGCGGTCCGGCTGAAGAACTGGTCCGACTCCTCGCTCACGATCGTCACCGACCACCCGGGCTCGCGCGCCCGGACCGTCAGCGCCGCCTCGATCCCCGCCACCCCGTTGCCCACGATCACGATGCGCACCGACCCTCCGACGCGTCATCGTACGTTACGCCGCGGGCGAGGTTACGGTTCGAGTCCATGGCAGGCACCTGGCCGGACATCCCCGGGGTGACCGCGGTGGGCGGGCGTCCCCGGCTCCCCCGGTCGCCCGACGTCGCCGTTCACGCGTTGATCGCCGCCCTCGAGGGCTCGCTCGACGGGATCACCCACGCCGACCTGGTCGACAAGCTCGTCCGCGAGACCCGGACCGATCGCGCGCGGGCCGAGGGGATCGCCGGCTGGCTGCCGGTGTCGCGGGTCGTCGGGTGGGACGCCGCCACCGGCGTGATCGCGGTCGACCCGGTGACCGACGCGCACGACCTCGCCCTCCGGTACGCCTCGTGGGTCGCGGCCCAGCCGGTGCCGCGGGAGTTCGCCGACGCGAGTCGGGCGTACGCCGCCCGGATCGGCGAGCTGTCGGCCGAGGCGGTCCGCGCCGGTCGCCTCCGCCACAAGAAGGGCGTCGGGTCCCTGGCCCGTCCGGTCCCGGCACCGCGACCGGCCGCGTCGGACGCGTCCCCCACCCTGGCCGAGCCGCCGCTGACCGCCCGGATCCGCGCGCTGCTCGGGGCGCTCGACCGGTCGTTCCTCGAGCGGCGATCGCACACCCGGGCCGCCCTGCTCGCCCTGCTGTCGGGCCAGCACGTGCTGCTCCTCGGCCCGCCGGGCACCGCGAAGAGCCTGCTCGCGCGCGCGCTGTGCCGGTGCTTCCGGAGCGCCCGGTACTTCGAGTACCTGCTGTCGCGGTTCACCCACCCGGACGAGCTGTTCGGCCCCGTCAGCATCCCCGGCCTGAAGGAGGAGGACTACCGGCGGCTGACCGAGGGGTTCCTCCCCACCGCCCACGTCGCGTTCCTCGACGAGATCTTCAAGGCGAACAGCGCGATCCTGAACAGCCTGCTCACGCTGGTCAACGAGCGGACGTTCCACCACGGCCGCCACCGGGACGTGGTGCCGCTGCTCGGGCTGATCGGCGCGAGCAACGAGCTCCCGGACCCGGACGGCGGGCTCGAGGCGCTGTACGACCGGTTCCTGGTCCGGATGACCGTCCCGCCGCTCGCCGGCCCGGACGCGTTCCTCGCGGTCGCGACCGGTTCGGTGCCGGATCCGGACGTGCCGGACGCGCTCCGCCTCGGCCCCGACGACCTCGAGGCGATCCGGACCCTCGCCGCCCGGGTCGAGGTCCCCCAAGACGTGGCGGACGCGCTGGTCTCGCTCTGGCAGTCGTCGCAGCGGCACGAGTGGAAGGTCAGCGATCGGCGGTGGCGGCAGGCGATCGCGATGCTGAAGGTCGCGGCGGCGGCAGACGGGCGGGCGGCGGTCGCCCGGGTCGACCTGCTGCTGCTCGAGGTCGTGTTGCCGCCCGAGCCGGACCGGGCGCCGGAGGTCCGGGAGGCGATCCTCGAGCAGCTCGGCACCGCCGCGATCCCCGAGCACGATCTCCGCGCCCAGTGGACCCTGCTCGAGCTCGACCGGGTCGCGCCGGTCGGCGGGATGGCGTACACCGCGCCGGAGGAGGTCCCGGCCCGGTGGCCCGAGCGGCTCCGGCTGCGGCGGGAGAACGTCGAGCGGTTCCTGGCGCTGCACCGGGCCGCGGTCGATCGCCTCGCGTCGGATCGGGGTGCCGTCGACGGGCTGACCGAGCGGCACCTGTGGATCGCCCAGCTCCCGGCGCAGGTCCTCGCCTCGCACCTCGAGGCGTCCCGCGATCTGGCGCACATCCTGTCCCAGGCCGAGGGGTACCGGCGGACGCTGTCCGGTCCGGCGGAGGCCGCGGCGGCGCTGGTCGAGCAGCTCCCCGCCACCAGCCGCCGGGTGTACGGCCACGGCGCGGTCGTCGCGCTCCACGTGCCGGAGTCGCAGGTCCGGGTCGGGATCACCCTCGCCGGCGAGCGGGAGGAGCTCCCCGGCGCCCAGCGCAAGCGGACCGACGGGCTGATCGCCCCGGCCGAGGAGCGGCTCGAGATCCCGGAGCTGAAGCTCGGCGCCGAGACGTTCCTCGACTGGGTCGGCGGGGCGATCGAGACCGAGGCGGTCCTCCGCGAGCTGCCCGCGTGGAGCTCGCGGAACATCGGGACGGCCCTCCAGTCGGCCCGGCGGGTGATGCGCGGGTCTCCGGTCCCGGCGCCGCCGCCGCTCCGCGCGCCGTGACCGACGATCCGGACCGACCGGGCGGAGCGCCGGACCCTGGCACGAACCCCGGCACGAACCCCGGCGCGGATCCCGGGGCGGACCGAACCCCGGGCAACCCCGGCGACGCGCTGCCGGTCGACGTGGTGACCCGCCACCCGGCGATCCGGGGGATCGGGCGCGACGAGCCGGACCAGCGCCGCGCCGAGGCGTTCGCGAAGGACCTCGCCCGGTGGTTGTTCGGGCGGTCGCGGGCCGAGCTCGGGCCGCTGGCGCGCGTCGTCACCGTGGTCGCCCAGCGCGAGCTGCGCCCGACCCGCCAGATCTGCCGGGAGCGCCCGCTGATGGCGGTGGAGGCGGCGGCCCGGGCGACCGCGGTGCTGTGGCCGCTGCTCCGGGATGCCGCCGACGGCCCCGGCGAGGAGCAGCCCGAGCCCGAGGGAGACGGCGGCGGGGGCGGCGGCGACGAGGACCCGGACTCCGACGACGTGCCCGAGGACCAGGACGGCGATGACGAGGAGGACGACGAAGACGAAGACGAAGACGACGAAGAGGACCCGCTGCAGGCGCTGCTCGGCGACCTGGCCGACGGCGACGACCCTGACCTCGACGCGCTGATCGAGCGCCTGTCCGGCGCGATGGGCGGCGGAGCCGATCCGGCGGAGGCCGCGGCCGAGGCCCTCGGGCAGGTCACCGAGGCCGCCGCCGAGGGCGCGATCGAGACCGACCGGGTGGCGCGGCAGCTCGAGCGGTTCCTGCCGGGGATCGGCTGGTCGTCGTCGCCGGGTCAGCTCGAGGTGGCGCTGCTCGACCGGCTGGACCAGCTGTCGCGCCTGCTCCAGGACCTCGCCGCGCTCGACGATGCGGCCAGCTTCTAGGACGACGATTTGGTCGGCGTCGGCGATGGTGCTGAGGCGGTGCGCGACGACGAGC
>JBEBJW010000329.1:0-7021 GCA_040079715.1 Myxococcota bacterium
ACCGGACATCGGACGCGCTCCCCGAGGTGCCGTCGCTCGGCGCGCGGGCGGTGAACGCGGCGCTCCCCGCGCAGGTGACCGAGGCACCGGAGTCCTCCAACCCGCGGCACCCGGGGCCCGCGCACCACCGGTCGACGGTGAGCGTGAGCGCCGTGGCGTCGTCCTCCGCGTCGTCGATCGCGAGGGTCGCGTCGTACGCGCCGTGGGCGTCGATCCCGGCGAGGGTCAGGGCCCACGCACCGCCGTCGTCGACGGTGCACAGCCCGAGCCCGCTCAGGTCTCCGAGCTGGTCGATCACCGCGGTGAGCCCGTCGTCCCCGTCGGGCTCGACCGCGCGGAGGACGAACGCGTCGCCCGCCCGGACCGCCACCCCGCACACCGACGCCCCGTCGACCACCTCGAGCGGGGTGTCCCACAGCGGGTCGGAGCAGCCGCCCGCCGCCGCGAGCCACCACAGCCGTCGATCGATCGCCATCTCCCCTCCTCCTCCGTGCCGAGCGACCGTACCCGCCGCGGCCGGGGCGCTCGCTTACACCCGGTGGCCGGCGCGGCATACGACCCGGGCGTGGGATTCGTCGGCTGGGTCGCGCTCGCGGGTGGGTTGTTGCTGGTGTCCGGCCTGATGTCGGCGTGGATCCACCGCCTGCCGCTGTCGCACGCGATCGTGTACCTGGTGGTCGGCCTCGCGATCGGCCCGTGGGGGATCGATCTGGTGCGGATCGACGCGGTGACCGCCGCGACCGGGCTCGAGCGGTGGACCGAGGTCGCGGTCGCGTTCTCGCTGTTCGTCGGCGGGCTGAAGCTCCGGCTGCCGATCCGCGACCCGGCGTGGCGCGCGGCGTACCGGCTCGCCGGGCCGGTGATGGTCGCGTCGATCGCGGGGATCACGCTGTTCGGCTGGGCGGTGCTCGGTCTGGCGCCGTGGCTCGCGCTGCTGGTCGGCGGGTGCCTCGCCCCGACCGACCCGGTGCTCGCGAGCGACGTGTCGGTCGAGCGGGCCCAGGACCGCGATCGCCTCCGGTACGGGCTGTCCGGCGAGGCGGGCCTGAACGACGGCGCGGCGTTCCCGTTCGTGGTGCTGGCGCTGGCGTGGCACGACCACGGCGCGCTCGGCGGGTGGCTCGCCGGGTGGGTGGCCCGCGACGTGCTGTACGCGGTGGTCGCGGGCCTGGTGCTCGGGTTCGCCGCCGGCAACGGGTTCGGCCGGCTGGCGATCGCGGTCCGGAGCTGGCACCGCGACACCCGCGCCCCGAGCGATCTGCTCGCGCTGGCGCTGATCGCGGTCACGTTCGCGGTGGCGGAGTGGATCCACGCGTACGCGTTCCTGGCGGTGTTCGCGGCCGGGGTCGGGCTGCGGCGGGCCGAGCTGCAGGTCGTCCGGAACACGCCGCACCCGGACGTCGACGCGGACGATCGCCGTCCCCACCCGCCGGCCGAGGATCTCGTCGGGCCGACGGTCGCCGAGGAGGAGCTCGACGAGCCGGCGGTCGCGGCCGGGGTCCTGGTGTCCGAGACGCTGACGTTCGGGGCGACGGCCGAGCGGCTGCTCGAGGTGGTGCTGGTCGTCGGGACCGGCGTGGCGCTCGGGTACGCGTGGGACGCGCGCGGGCTCGCGATCGCCGCCGCGCTGTTCGTGGTGATCCGGCCGGCGGCGGCGTTCGTCGGGCTGCTCGGGACCCCGACCACCTCCCCGCAGCGGGCGATGATGGCCGCGTTCGGCGTCCGCGGGATCGGCAGCCTGTACTACGTCGCGTACGCCGCGAACCACGGGCTCGATCCCCCCGACGCCCAGCTCGTCGCCAGCCTGGTGTTCACCGTGGTCGCCGCGAGCATCGTGGTCCACGGGGTCACCGCCCAGCCCGCGCTCGACGCGTACACCCGGACGTTGCGCGGGTGAGCGGATACAGACCGCGGCGGGAGGGCGATTGGCGACGCTCCAGCCGTGGAACATCCGGATCGCGCAGGTCGGCGCGCCCGTGCTCCCACCCGCGGACAAGGTCAAGTACCCGCCGGTGTTGCCGTCCCGGTCGCCCCACCCGCGGTGGCCGTTCGAGAACCTCGCGTTCGAGGGCGGCGGGGCGAAGGGGATCGCGTACGTCGGCGCGGCGCAGATCCTCGAGGAGGAGGGCCTGTACCCGGCCCACGTGCTGCGGGTGTCCGGCACGTCGTCCGGCAGCTTCCTCGCGGCGATGCTCGCGGTCGGCTGCCCGGCGTCCGAGCTCGCCCGGCTGCTGTTCGAGACCGATCTCGCCGCGGTGATGCGCGACGCGCGGTGGGGCATGCTGTCCGGTGTGGTCAACATGGTCACGATGTTCGGGTGGAACCCGGGCGAGCGCCTGCTCCAGTTCCTCGGCGATCGGCTGGTCGAGCGGACCGGGTCCGAGGACGTGACGTTCCGGCAGGTGTACGAGCGGTGCGGGCGCGAGCTGTGCGTGCCGGTGACGAACCTGACCCGGATGTGCACCGAGTACTGCCACCCGAAGACGACGCCGGACATGCCGGTGCGGCTCGCGGTCGGGATGTCGATGTCACTGCCGGTGCTGATGGTGCCGTACCGGCTGGTGCGGCCGGGCGGGGGGCAGGCGGACCTGTACACGGACGGCGGCCTGCTGTGCAACTACCCGGTCCACGCGTTCGACGGGTGGTGGCTGTCGATGGACCGGGAGGACACGTTCCTGAACCGCCTGCGGCCGCTCGATCGGGCGGCGGAGAAGATGCACGACCACTACCGGTTCCAGCCCCGCAACCCGCGGACCCTCGGGCTGACGGTGTTCGACCGGCTCGAGCTCGACGCGTCGGAGTCGTGGCTGCTCGAGGCGGGCGGTCCGCCGCCGCGGCCGGACACGACCCTCGCCCGGAGCCGGGCGGCGAGCGAGCGGAAGCTGGCGGAGCGGCTCCAGGCGCGGGAGGCGCTCGATCGGGCCGGTCAGCGGCTGGTCGACGCGATGGCGGCGGTCGAGACCAGCGGCGACGGCCGGGTGTGCACCGACGAGCTGTCGAAGCTGTTCGACGTGGGGCCGCTGACCCGCGACGACGCCCGGGTGCTGTTCGGCACCGACGACCCGACGAAGATCCTGGCGGCGCTCGACCACAACGGCGACCACACCATCGCGTACGACGAGCTGGTCAAGTACATCGACAGCAAGAACGTCGAGCTGACCGCCCACCTGTCGATGAACTACACCGAGCCGCGGTCGATGACCACGTTCGTGTCGACGGTGTTCAACACGCTGCTGATGCACCTCCGCAAGGTCACCCTCCACCCGGACGACCGGTCGCGGACGATCCCGATCGACACGGACTACGTCGGGACCGCCGACTTCGACCTCGAGGCCGGTGACCGCGCGTTCCTGCTCGAGACCGGCCGCCGGGCGGCGCGCGCGTTCCTCGACCGGGTCGCGCCGGGAGAGACCCGATGAGCGCGCTGCGGACGTTCATCGTCCGGATCCTGCTGAAGATCATGTGGTCGGTCGGCGGCAAGGCGGACGCGATCGACGGGCTGCCGCGGCTGTCGTCGGCGTCGATCCGCCCGCTGCTGGAGGCGCTCCACCCCGGAGACCTCGTGCTGCTCGGCAACAACGGCGTGTTGACCCACATCGCGGTCCACGTCGGGGCCGGCGAGGTGATCCACGCGATGGCGACCGAGAAGACGATGCGCGGCTGGTTCGGGTCGATGTGGGACGCGCTCCGGCGGCTGTTCGGCGGGACGGAGCAGCACGTGGGGGTCGTCCGGGAGCCGCTCGCGGGGTTCGTCGATCGGTACGAGCGCGACACCTGGGTCGTCGTCCGGTCCCCGGCGGACGCGGACGGCGTCGCCCGCGGGCTCGCCCGGATCGGGTCGCTGGTCGGCAAGCCGTACGACTACGGGTTCAAGGTCGACAACGAGGCCTGGTACTGCACCGAGGTCGCCGACGCGTACCTGAAGGCCGCGCTCGGCGATCGTGCGCCGACCCTCGGGACCCGCGCGGTGTCGGTGCCGCTGCTGCTGCGGAGCGACGTGGTGGAGCCGGTGGCGGTCCTGGACGCGCCGGGGCTCGCGGTGGTCGCTGCGAACCGGGCGGCGGTCGGGAACTACCGGGAGCGGCTGGCGGGGATCGAGATCTCCTGACGGGATGCCGCGGGCGCCCGGTCCCTGGACGACCAGTCCAGAATGCTCGCGTCATCGTACGCGGCCTCTGAGCCTGCTTCCAGCGGGTTCCCCGACCCGTCGTAATCGTACCCCTCCATCGTGTCGCCGCCCTGGAAGTACGTCGCCACCCGCCCACGTCGTCGTACGTCCACTCGAACTTCTCGAGCCCGTCCACCTTTTTCCAGTCCAGCCAGCCGTTCGACTGCCTCTCAGCGCCGAGGCGCAACAGGACGGTGATGCATTTCCTGAAGCTCCGCGACAGTCGTTCGCCTGCTTCCTTTCGCTGGTTGGCTCCTTTCGAGCTCCCCGAGACTTTGATGCGTCTGCCTTCTCCGGTTTCACCTCCTGTGATGGTGCGCGCTCCAACAGAACTCGCGGCGGTGTTCGCGGACCCCGACCGGCTCTCGCTGTTCGGGGATCCGGCTGGTGCTCATGTCATGCCAACATCTAGATCCGCGAGTCCGTCACCGCGAGTCATGCTCACCCAGCAAGTGAGCGGAGCTCCTTCATCTTGCAGCGTATGCCTGGCGCCCCGGTCGTCTCATACGGAAGTACCGACAGATCTCGTACCCACTGCGCGTACCTCAGCTCGCCCAGCTCGCTTTGGACCGCGATGGCCGCGGCGTACGCCACTAGGTCTTCGTCGACCTCCTCCACCCCAATAGGGACGACAGAGATCGCCACCCCTCCCGCCACAGACAGAACCAGACATGTCCATCGGGATGTGTCGAATATTACAGTCCCACGCGCCGTAGGGAGTTCGAGAACACCGTCCCAGATCTTCTGCGGCTTGCCTAGGACGACTTGAACTCCATTCAATTTGGGTGCGGAGTCTACCATGGCCTGCGCGCTCGCCAGCCGACCCAAGTCAGCACCGAACGAAATGGCGAACGCCCACCCACCGCTGCCGTCGTTCGCAGGGCCGAGCTCCCATGAAAGACTCAATGCCGTAACCCGCTCATCGAGCTCGGTGATCATTGAGTCGCTTGGGACGGAACGCTTGGCTAGTAGGGGCCGAACTTCGGAATCGAACCAGCCCCAGAACACCGAGTAATCCGAATTTGACACGACAGTTCTCCACCAACACTCGAGCTACTGCGCGTTGATCTTGTTGTCAAGATTGTCGATTCCGCCATGCTCGTCAATTTGACGCTGCTCGGCATCAGCCCCAGCGCCGGGTACCGCGTCGCAGGGACCGGGCGCCCGCGGCATCCACCCCGCGCCGGATACGGAGGTACCGGAGGTGACGATGCGCCGAGCGACGATCGCCGGCTTCGCCCTGGCCCTGCTGGCCGCCGCCTGCCGGGGTGACGAGACCGACACCGACGCGGACGCTGACGCTGATGCGGACGCCGACGCCGACGCCGACGCGGACGCGGACGCGGACGCCGACACCGACAGCGACGCCGACACCGACACCGGGGCGGCGATCGGGGTGCTGGTCGACGGGCCGTGTCCGGTCCCGGTCGACGGGGCGACCTGCGGGACGGTGGCGGTCCCGGCGGTCCACGGGGTCGACGACGGCCGGACCGTGACCCTGACCGTCGAGGTCCTGCCGGCCACGTCCGGCGCGACCGACACCGTCCCGCTCGCCCTGTTCAACGGCGGCCCCGGGTCGGACGTGTTCGGCCTCGCGGGGCTGGTGGTCGACCTCGGGGGCGACCCGTTCGCCGCGCCACTGAACGTCGACCACGACGTGGTGCTGTTCTCCGAGCGCGGGACGCCCGGGTCCGACCCGGTGCTCCATTGTCCGGAGCTCGCGGACGTCGACGCGATCTTCGACGCCCCGGCCGCCGACCGCGACGCCGCGCGGCTCGCCGCCCTCGGCGCGTGCCGGGACCGGCTGGTGGGCGCCGGGATCGACCTCGACGTGTTCGACGACGCCCAGCGGGTGTTCGACGTGCCGGTGGTGCTCGGCGCGCTGGGCTACACCCGGTGGCACGTGTGGGGGGTGTCCGGCGGCGCCCTGCTGGTCCAGCGGCTGATCCGCGACGCGCCGGACGGCATCGCGACCGCGATGGTCGACAGCGGCGGGTTCACGGTGCTCGGGCTCGACGGGGTGGTGACCGGGCTGCTCCAGAACGCGGAGGCCCGGTTCTCCCTGCTGTTCGACGCGTGCGCCGCCGACGCGGTGTGCGGGGCCCAGTACCCGACGTTCGAGGCGGACCTGATGGGGCTGTACGCGACGCTCGAGGCGAAGCCGCGCCTGGTCGACGTCACCCACCCGATCACCGGCGAGACGCGCCCGGTGACCCTCGACGGCGACCTGCTGCTCCAGGCGTTCACCGCGAACCTGTCGTCGGCGACCGTCCTGCCGCTGGTCACGACCCTCGCGACCCTCGGCGACTGGTCGATCGTCGACAGCGTGCTGCCCGGCCTGGTCGTGACCTGGTCGGGGCCGTCGTTCGCCGACGGGCTGTACCAGAGCGTCGCCTGCGGAGACCTCGGGGACCTCGCGATCGACGACGTTCGGGTCGACGGGGTCCGGCCGGAGCTGGTGGGCGCGCTGCGCCCGACGGTCGAGGCGATGCTCGACGGGTGCGCGGTGTGGGACGTGCCGGCGCTCGACGTCGGCGGGCCGACCGGCAGCGACACGGTCCCGATCCTGCTGATGGAGGGCGCGTTCGACACGAACCGCGACCCCGAGCAGGGCGCGGAGGTCGCCACCCGGTTCGACACCGCGTACGTCGCGTGGTTCGCCGACCGGGCCCACGTGGTGCTCGACCCGTGCGCGGTGTCGCTGATGGTCGCGTTCATGGACGACCCGACCGCGCCGCTGGACCTGTCGTGCGTCCCGACGTCCGTGCCGTGGGTCCCGCTGTTCTGACGCCGCCGCCCCGCGCGTCACCGGGCCGGGGCGGCGATCTCCGTCCCGTCCGGGCGGCGGAGGGG
>JBEBJW010000330.1:0-7013 GCA_040079715.1 Myxococcota bacterium
ATCCCGGACCGTCGCCCGCCCCGCCGCGCCGCCGGCTCCGGACCCCGGATCCGGCCGATCTGCCGGCGCGGACCCCGCCGCCGCCGGCCTACACCAGCCTGCCCCCGCCGGCGCCGTCCCGAACGCCGGGGCGGTCGGGGCGGCGACGGGCCGGACCGACCGCGGTGCCCCCGTCGGATCGGATCCCGGAGGAGGACCCGACCCTGCCGTTCTTCGACCAGCAGAACGTCGGGACCTATGCGCTGGACCCGGACGACTGATCGCACCGCGGTTCACCGTCCCACCAGGGGGAGGGCTCAGACCAGGAGCTCGCTGATCGTCGAGGTGGTGTAGCCGGCGTCGGTGCCGTACTCCGGCAAGGTGACGCCCGCCCCGTGCAGCGCCGTCAACACGGCGTCGCTGGTGTTCCGGTACGAGCCGCCGTCGGCCCCGCTGTACCGGTAGTGGGTGTTGCCGCGGAGGCGCCCGTTGCCGAGGCCCGCGATCAGGATCGGGAACTCGTTCTGCGAGTGGCTGTGGCCGTCGTAGTGCTCGGTCGTGCACAGGATCGAGCACCGCTCGAGCAGGTTGCCGCTGCCGTCCGCGGTGTCGCGCAGCTTGCGGAGGAAGTACCCGAGCCGATCCATCGTGAACACGACCTCCGCGTGGACGATCGGCTGCGGATCGGCCTCGAGGTGGCACTGGGAGTGCAGGCCGTCGGTCATCCCGACCTGCCAGAACACGTTGCCGCCTCCGCACACGCTGTACTGGAACGCGAACGACCGCGTGAGGTCGCAGCTCAGCGCCAGGACCATCAGGTCCGCCATCGCGGCGTTCTTCTCCTCGATCTGCTCGAGCCCGTCGATGTCGGCCACGTCCTGCGGGGCGTCGCCGGGCAGGCAGGTCGCGGGCTCGGCCGCGAGGCGGTCCTCGAGGGTCCGCACGCTGTCGAGGTGCTGGTCGAGCCGCTCGATGTCCCGCGCGCCGAGCCGCGTCTTCAGCCGGGTGAGCTGGGACGTCACGCCGTCGAGCACGCTCTGGCGGACGAGGTTGATCTCCGGGCTGGTCGGGGCGGTGAACAGCCGGGCGAACAGCGCCGACGGGCTGTACTCGGACGGGTTCGGGTTGTTCGGACCGTTGTGCGACAGGTGCTGGAACGAGGTGCCCTCGTCCGTCCCGGTGAACCGGCACACCCCGACCTCGAGCGACCGGAACGGCGCCTGGCCGGAGAACCAGTCGGCCGCGTCCATGTCGACCGACTGCTTCGCGAACGTCGACACGATCGTGTCCCGGGTGGTGCCGACCTGGTAGTACGGCGCGCCGGTCATGATCGCGGTCACCCCGGAGTGGTGCGGCCAGTACGGCGTCTTCGTCCCGCAGCCGGTGACCACGCTGACGTACGGCACCAGATCGGCGAGCGGGGTCAGCTCGGCCGACGGGCTCCAGCCGGTCGTGCCGGTCGGTCGCCAGTAGTCCGGGCGGACGCCGTTGCCCCAGAACCACACGCCGAACCGATCCGGCAGCGGCGGGCCGCTCGCGAGGGCGTCCCCGTTGCCGTTCAGCATGATGTCGAGCGCCGGCAGCCCGATCGCCACCGCGGTGCCCCCCACGAGCCCGCGCAGCATCGTTCGGCGATCGAGCGGCTTCGTCCGCGGCATCACAGCACCCCCACGCACGCGACGACCGCGAGATCGCCGCTGTTCTCGAGCGGACCGTGGCCGCTCTCGTACCCCATCGTCCGGCACCACGCGTGGATCGCGTGGTTGCAGCCCGATCCCCACCGGGTGGAGGCGTTGCACGTCGGGTCGAACCCCGACAGCGTGCTGTACGACCCGTCGAACACCGTCGCGAGCGGGGTGCACACGATCGTCGCCGCGTCGCCGGAGTTCTCGACCGGCCCGAACCCGGTGGTGTACCCCCGACCGCCGCACAGCCGGCTGATCGCCGCGTTGCACGCGCCACCCTGGCGGCTCCCCGTGTTGCAGTCGCCGTGGTACCCCGACAGCTCGGTGAACGTCGACTGGAGCACGACCCCCTGCGTCGCGTCGAGGCAGGTCAGCTCGGTGTCGACCCCGAGGGTGACCGGTCCGAACCCGGTGACCGCTCCGCAGCCCTTCGCCGGGCAGGCCCGGTTCGCGGCGGCGTGGCACGCGGGGCTGAACGGGTCGACGTGGGCGTCGCAGGCGTAGTGGCCGATCGAGGTCAGCTCGTCGAACGTGTACACCCGGACGTTCACGTCCATCTCCTCGTCGACGGCGCCGTCCGCGTCGTCGTCGAGGCCGTTGCACTCCTCGGCGCCAGGGCCGGGCCCGGAGCAGGCCGACCACGCGCCCGCGGTGCACACCTGCGTCCCCGGGCCGAACGACGTGTCGCACGCCGCCTCGACCGCATCGTCGGCGAGCCCGTCGCAGTCGTCGTCGAGCCCGTTGCACGACTCGATCGCGGGGGCCGGGGCGGTGCACCCGCGCCACCGCCCGCCGGCGCACGTCTCGACCCCGGTGCCGCAGCCGGTGCCGCAGGCCTGGGTGGCGCCCTCGGTGGTGCAGACCCCGCCGAGCGGCGCGGACACCAGCCGGAACGCCTGGGACAGCACGATCTGGTGGACCAGCGACCGGAACAGCTGGCCCTCGGCGACGTAGTCGTCGGTGATCGCCGCGATCGTGCCGAGGTCCTCGAACCGCTCGACCTGCGCGTTCGCGAACCGGTACAGCTGGAGGGCGGTGCACTTCGGGAACTCGGGCGTGTCGGCGAGGACGTACGCGAGCTGCTCGGCGCCGTCGAACGCGACCCCGTCGATCGCGCCGGTCGCGTCGATCGGGAGGCTGTTGTCGAGGTCGCGCCACCGCCCGATCGGGTCGAAGTGCTCGAGCGCGAACCCGATCGGGTCCATCGCGTCGTGGCACGAGGCGCACGCGGGGTCCGTCGCGTGCTGCTCGAGCTGGTCGCGCAGGGTTCCGCCCTCGACCACCTCGAGGTCGGTCGCGACGCCGGGCGGCGGCGGCGGGATGTCCTGGCACATCAGCCGGGTCCGGACGAACTTCCCGCGGAACGTCGGGCTGGTCAGCGTGTTGTGCGACTGCACCGCGAGGAACCCGGCCCGCCCGAGCAGGCCGCCGCGCTGGGACCCGGCCGGCAGCTCCGACATCGTGCCCGGCGCGGACGCCGGGAGGCCGTACAGCGCGCCGAGCTCCGGCCCGACGAACGTGGCGTGGCTCGTCAGCAGGGCCCGCATGTCCTGCGGGTGGTCGAGCGCCACGTCGGTGAACAGCGTCTTCAGCTCGACCGCCATCTCCGCCCGCAGCGCGTCGGTGAACTCCGGGTACAGCGTGGTGTCCTTCGTGACGCCGTCGAGCTCCTGGAGCTCGAGCGTCTCGGTGAAGAACGCCGACATCGCCTCGCGGGCCCGCGGGGTCGCGAGCAGCCGGTCGGTCTGGGCGACGATCCCGTCCGGCTCGAGCAGCTCGCCGGCCGCCGCCGCCCGCGCGAGCTCCACGTCCGGCACCGACGCCGTCAGGAACGACGCGAGCCGCCCCGCCATCTCCCACGACGTGTACCGCCGCCAGTCCGGGTGCCCCGCCGGCGCCGCCGGATCCGGCTCGCCGACCTCGACCCGGAACAGGAAGTCCGGCGACAGCAGGATCGCCGCGATCGTCGCCTGGACCGCGAGGGTCGGCGTCTCGCCGGTCGACACGTCGGCGTACCGCGCCATCAGCTCGTCGAGCTCCTCGCCCGACGCCGGCCGCCGCCAGGCGCGCTCGATCGTCCGCGCGACCCACCCGCGGACCCCGGGCAGGTCGTCGAGCGGCACCCCGAGCGTCGCCTCGGCGAGTGTGGGGTCCGGTGCGACCAGCGCGGCGAGATCCCACGCCGCCGCCTCGTACAGGTCGAGGTCCGCCGGGGGGATCGTCAGCTCGGACCCGCCGACCCGGCTGTAGTTGTACAGCAGGTAGTCCAAGGGCAGCGCGCCGGTGAACCAGGTCCCGAACAGGTCCTGGGCGCTGTTCCGCCACTCGACGTCGGTCAGGCGGTACAGCGTGGCCGGGGCCGGCTCGAACGCGGCGAACCCGTCGACCGTCGACGGCGCGCCCGTGTCCGACGACGCCGGGCTGTCCGTCGGGGGGGTGGGACCGCCCTCTCCGTGGTGGCAGCCCACGGCCAACGCGAGCAGCGAGAACATCGGACCTCCCGAGGGACCGGCAGGGTACCGCAGTGATGCGCCCCGGCGCAACCGACCCTGGCTGTACCCGGAGCGGAACTGCGTCCGGGGCCTGCGCGGCCGAACGGACGGCCGTGGGACCTCCTGCGCGAATCGCCACCTGGGTCGAAGCTGGTTGGGTCCGCCACGACCCGGCGGCGGAGGGACCGCTGCGCACCGCCCTCGCGGCCCTCGACGGGGAGGGGGACGGCGACCGGTCGGCGATCGCGTGGGTCTGCCTCGCGCTGGCCCGCCTGGCGGTCAACCGGCGCGCGCTCGCGGCCGGGGCGGAGCTCCTCGACCGGGGGCTGTCGGTGGTCGGCGACGCGGACCGGCCGGCCCTCGCGAAGCTGCTGAACTTCCGGGCCGCGCGGATGCTCGAGCAGGACCAGTGGGCGAGCGCGCTCGCGCCGCTGATCGCTGCGTCGCGGATGGACGAGCTGCCCGAGGAGGCGATGCGGGCGACCCAGAACCTCGCGTTCTGCCTGCTCGGGGTCCGAGACCACGCCGGCGCGATCGCCCGGTTCGAGGCCTGCAGGCCGAATTGCACCCCCGGCACGATGAACTACGGGTACCTGACCTACGGCCTGTGCGTGGCGTCGATCCGGCGGGGCGACCAGGTGCTGTCGAACCTCGGGCTGGCCGAACTCGCGGCGGCTGAGCAGCGGTGGGACGAGGCGCTGCGCCAGGTCGAGACGGCGTGGCCGGCGGCGGCTCCGCTCGGGGTGACCGCGCAGGCGCTGCTCGGGCGGATCGCCAGCCGGGCGACGTTCGCGCTCGGCGACCCGGAGGCGGCCCGGCGGTGGATCGACGACGTGTTGGGGATGCCGCTCGGGCCGGACGGGCGAGGGGACGCGCTCCGGTGGGCGGCGGAGCTCGCGATCGCCCGCGGGGACCTCGCCGCGGCGGTGGCGATCCAGGCCGAGGCGCTGGCGCTGACCCGCGACGACGGCACGATGGGTCGGACGGTGGCGCAGGTGATGGAGCGCGCCGCCGACGGGCTGTACCAGCGGGAGCTCGAGCTGTCGGCCGCGAACGACGCGCTCGAGCGGAGCCGGCGGTTGCTCGAGGAGCGCGTCGAGGAGCGGACCCGGGCCCTCGCGGCCGAGGTGGCGGTCCGGCGGGCGGCCGAGGAGCAGGCCGTCCGGTCGAGCACCGCGAAGAGCCGGTTCCTCGCGAACATGAGCCACGAGCTGCGGACGCCGCTCAACGCGATCATCGGGTACGCCGAGCTGCTCGAGGAGGACCTCGTCGCGTCGCACGCCGCCGACGCCGCGTCGATCCGCCGCGCCGGCCAGCACCTGCTCGCGATGATCGACCAGGTGCTCGATCTGACCCGGATCGACGCCGGTCACCTCGAGCTGCGGGTCGAGCCGGTCGACGTCGACCACCTGATCGCCGACCTCGTCGACGCGATCGCGCCGTTGATCCGGGTCGGCGGGAACCGGATCGAGGTCACGGGCGCCGGCGGCGTGTTCCGGACCGACCCGCTGCGCCTGCGGCAGATCCTGTTGAACCTGTTGGGCAACGCCGCGAAGTTCACCGACCGGGGGACCATCGGGGTGACGGTCCAGCGGCGCGGCCCGCTGCTCGAGCTGTCCGTCGCCGACACCGGGATCGGGATCGCGCCCGAGCACCTCGCGCGGCTGTTCGCGCCGTTCGAGCAGGTCGACCCCACGCCGACCCGCCGCCACGGGGGCACCGGCCTCGGACTGGCGATCTCCGGCCAGCTCGCCGAGGCGCTCGGGGGGCAGATCTCCGTCGTGAGCGAGCGCGGCGTCGGGTCCACGTTCACCGTGCGGCTGGCGGAGCGATAGAGTCGGGCCAGAGGGGTGGCCCGTGGGCGGTGCGGAGCGGTGAGCCGAGGAACCCGAGAGACCCGGCGGTTCGGCGATCACGACGTCGACCTGACCAACCTCGACAAGTCGATGTTCCCGGACGACGGGATCGTCAAGCGGGACATCGTCGAGTACGTGATCCGGTGCGCCGACCCGCTGCTCGCCGCGCTCCGCGATCGGCCGCTGTCGATGGAGCGGCGGATCGACGGGCTCCGCAAGCCCGGGTTCTTCCACAAGCACAAGCCCGAGCACTTCCCCGACTGGGTGAGCACCACCGAGACCCCGACGTCGAAGGGTCCGATGGAGCAGGTCGTGGTCGACGACCTCGCCACGTTGGTGCTGGTGACGAACTTCGGCTGTCTGACGCCCCACGTGCCGATCACCACCGTGTCGGACCCCGATCACCCGGACCAGCTCGTGGTCGACCTCGACCCGTCGACCGACGACCTGCAGCGGATCCGAGACGCCGCCCACCTGGTGCGCGAGCTGCTCGACGACACGGACCTGCCGTCGTTCCCGCGGTGGTCGGGGTCGCGCGGGATCCACCTCGTGGTGCCCCTCGATCGCACCGCGGATCTCGCGACCGTGTCGTCGGTGAGCCAGCAGCTCGCGGAGACGCTGTGCGCGCGGTATCCGGCCCTGTTCACCCTCGCGTTCCGGAAGATGGACCGCGGGGATCGGATCTACGTCGACGTGGCGCGCAACCACCCCGGCGCGACGATCGTGGCGTCGTGGGCGATCCGCGCGCGTCCGGGCGCCCCGGTGGCGATGCCGGTCGGGTGGGACGAGGTCGACGACACGTTCCCGCAGGCGTTCACGCTCCGGACGGCGCCGGACCGGCTGTCACTGGACCCGTGGGCGGAGTTCGAGGGGGCCCGGGTCGACATCACCCGCGCGTCGTTCGGCTGAGCCCGTGCTGCCGCAGGACTGGGCGGGCAGCGGGGACGGGTCGCAGCGAACGCGGCCTGTGCTGCCGCAGGATTGGGGCGGGCGGTGGAGCG
>JBEBJW010000331.1:0-7002 GCA_040079715.1 Myxococcota bacterium
GCCGGCGCCGGGGGCGGGTTCACCACCGTCTGCAGCTCGACGTCGACCGTGATCGGGCCGGGCGCCTTGTTGCTCTTCGCGTCGTACCCGAGCTCGGCCGGGACCCAGAACCGCGCCTTCGCGCCGGACGTCAACAGCGGCAGACCTTCGCGCAGGAACGCGATCGGCGCCTCCTGCACGCCGAAGTTCGCGATCCGGCCGCGGCCGGTGTTCGTCTCGATCATCTTGCCGTCGGGCGACCACGCGGTGTACCGGGCGGTGACCCGCGACAGGTTGCTCGGCTTGTCCGTGCCGGTCCCGGGGGTGAGCACCTTGTACTTCAGGCCGGAGGGGGTCGCCTGGGCGTCGGACGGGGCCGCGGCCACGTCGGGCGGCGCCGGGACGTCTTCCTGGCCCGCCTTCGCCTTGGCGGCCGCGTCTCCCTCTGCCGCCGGGGTGTCGGTCGCGACGTCGGCAGGCTGGGTCGTCCCGCAGCCGGACAGCAGGATCCACAGTATCGACAGGTTCACCGCGAGTCTCCGGAACAGGTTCGGCCGAGGCGTTAACCGCCTCGGTCGCCGCGCGCCCGCCGTCCGCCACCCCACCGGGTTACGCAGGAGACCGCGCCCGATAGGTTGGCGCGTCGTCGATGGAGGATGTCATGAAGCGTCTCGCCCTGATCGTGCTCGTGGGCTGTGGCAGTACCGAGGCCCCGCCGGTGGCGCCGGCCCCTGCCCCGGTCGAAGCACCCGCTCCGGTCGCCCCGGCTGCTCCGGTGGCTCCGACCTCGACCGCGGCGTTCGCGCCGTTGCCGGCCGACATGCACGGTGACACCCCGTCGAGCGCAGAGCTGGTGACCCTCGGCCGCGCGCTGTACTTCGAGCCGCGGATGTCGCTGAACCAGCAGATCGCGTGCAACAGCTGCCACCCGCTCGACAAGTACGGCGCGGACGGCGAGCCGACCTCCCCCGGCCACAAGGGCGTGCGCGGCACGCGCAACTCGCCCACCACCTACAACGCCGCGCTCCACCTCGCGCAGTTCTGGGACGGCCGGGCCGCGACGGTCGAGGACCAGGCGAAGGGGCCGGTCCTCAACCCGGTCGAGATGGCGATGCCCGACGCCGGCTTCGTGCTCGAGGTGCTGAAGTCGATCCCCGGGTACCAGCCGATGTTCGCGGCCGCGTTCCCGGGCGAGGCCGACCCGATCACCTACGACAACTTCGCGAAGGCGGTCGGCGCGTTCGAGCGCGGGCTCGTCACCCAGAACAGCAAGTTCGACCAGTACCTCGGCGGCAAGACCGACGCGATGACCCCGGCGGAGGTCGCCGGGCTCGAGCTGTTCGTCGCGACCGGCTGCACGGCGTGCCACGCGGGCGCGACGGTCGGCGGCGCGATGTACCAGAAGCTCGGGCTGGTCAACGCGTACGAGACCAAGGACCTGGGCCGGTTCGAGGTGACGAAGAACGAGGCCGACAAGTTCATGTTCAAGGTCCCGTCGCTCCGGAACGTGACCCACACCGGCCCGTACTTCCACGACGGGTCGATCGCCTCGCTCGACGAGGCGGTCAAGAAGATGGCGCACCACCAGCTCGGCAAGGAGCTGACCGACGCCGAGGTCGCGTCGATCGTCGGGTTCCTCGACACCCTGACCGGCGACCTGCCGACGGACTACGTCGCGAAGCCCGAGCTCCCGCCGAGCGGCCCGAAGACGCCGAAGCCGAAGCTCAACTAGCAGGCCTCGGGACGGCGTGGATCGCGATCCCGAGCTTGTCCGCCACCGCGCGGTCGGCCGGGGTCGTCGCGAGCGCGATCGAGCGGCTCGGATCGCACCCGAGCCGCCGGAGCGCCGCGATCGCCAGGCCGGGGAGCGGCTTGCGGCACCAGCACAGCGCCGGCCCCGGGGGGTGCGGGCACAGCGACACGTCCGCCGCGAACCCGAGGCGCGCCGCCCGGGTCGACCACCGGTCCACGATCGCCTCCGGCTCGGACGTGGGCTCCCACCCCACCACCACCGGCACGAACCCGTCGTCGACCCGGGCCCGGATCGCGGCGACGCGGGCGTCGATCAGGTCTCGCGGGTCCAGCAGCAGCGCCCGGCGGGTGTCGGTCGGGCGGGACCGGCGGACGAACGGGATCTCCTCGATCGACCGGAACCCCTCGTCCGGGACGGGGGGCTCGAGCTCGGACCGGTACCGGTGGAGCGCGCGGGGGGGCAGGACCTCCGGGCGGGTCCGGTTCAGCGCCGCCAGCGCGTCCGGGTCCGGCAGGTGCCCGACCGCGTCGAGGATCCGGTGGACCACGTTGACCTCGGCCTCGGCGTCCGACGTGGTCAGCCACTCGCACCGCACCGGGACCCCGTGGGCCCACGCGGTCTCGATCACCGGGTTGCGCGACGCCCGCGACGCGTAGGTGTTGTCGAGCACCACCCGGCGGACCCCGGACCGGAGCGCCTCGTCGAGCACCTCGGCCAGCGCCGACAGCGTACCGCCCCGATCGTCGCGGTTCAGCCTGAGGTGGGTCTCGGCGTACCGCGCCACCCGGGTGGTCTTGCCCGCACCCGGGGTCCCCATCACGATCACCACGTCGCCGTCGGCGTCGGCCCGGGAGGCGCGGGCGGCCCGGACTGCGCGCGGGCGGCGGATCCGGCCCGGCTCGAACCGGGCGTCGATCGCCTGGCGCGCGTCGTCGTCGAGGACCAGCGACCGGGCGGCGAGGGTCGCGTCGACCGTCTCGGTCCGGGTCGGGCCGGCGAGCGGGATCAGCCCGAGGCCGGCCAGCCACGCCAGCACCACCTGCTCGACCGTCGCGGCGTGTCTCGCGGCGATCGCGGCGAGCACCGGGTCCCGACGCAGGCGGGCCGGCCCGTCGACCCCGCCGAGCGGCCGGTACGCGAGCACCGGGATCCCGCGCTCGCGGGCCAGCTCGACCACCCCGGACCGCACCGCGTGCGGCTTGAACGGCCCGACCTCGACCTGGACCGACGCGACCGCGACCAGGTCGAGCGCCTGGGCGAGCTCGGTCGCGGTGACGTTGCACAGGCCCACCCGGCGGGCGATCCCGCGATCGACCAGCCGACCCAGCGCGCGGAGGGTGGTCGCGAACGGGGTCCGCGGGTCCGGCGCGTGGAGCTGGTACAGCTCGATCGCCTCGACGCCGAGTCGATCCCGACTCGCCTCGGCCGCCGCCTCGAGGTGGCGCGCCCGCCCGTCGGGCTGCCACCGAGCGCCGAGCCGGACGAGGCCGCCCTTGGTCGCGACCGGCACCCCGACCCCGGCCAGCCACCGCTCCGCGTCGCCGGGGCGCGGGCCGTACACGTCGGCCACGTCGAACCACCGGACCCCCGCGGCGATCGCGTGGCGGACCACCCGGGTCGCTTCGGCCGGGGGGAGCAGCGCGAGGCGCTGGACGCCGAGGATCGGACCGTCGAGCATTCGGCCCCCGTAGCGCGCCCCCGGCATCCCCGGGTGGAGACACGCGTTCGACACCGCGTCAGCGGGTCCAGTGTCATACCGGGATCACATGTTCACACCCGGACGGATGGTTGCGGGCCTCCGCTTCGACGAGCCGATCGCGTCGGGCGGTGCGGTGGTGACCTGGCGGGTGACCGATCTCGCGCAGAACACGGTCCGGGCGCTCCGGGTGCTGACCGACGCCGCCCGCCCGCACGCCGCGGCCCTCGAGCTCGCCGCGAGCCGCCAGCGGTCGGTGGTCCACCCGAACCGGCTCCACCCGCTCGCCACGGTGACGATCGACGGCGCCCCCGCGGTGTTGACCGAGTTCGTGACCGGGCCGACCCTCGCGACCTGGCTCCGGGTCCGGAAGCGGTCGCCCGACGACGTGCTCGCGGTGTTCCGCGACGTGGTGCTGGGGGTCGCGGCCGGCAACCACACCGGCGAGGTCCACCGGGTGATCGAGCCGACCGCGGTGTGGATGCAGTCGCGGCGCGGCCGGTTCGTCCCGAAGGTCGATCTCGCGATCGGGCCGGTGTACGCCGGGATGGGGCTCGGGCCGCCCGGCGACGCGCGGGTCGACGTGTACGCGCTCGGCGCGCTGCTGTTCGAGATGTTCGCCGCCCGGCCGATCGATCCGCCGCCGACCGGGCTGACCGCGCGGCTCACGAGCTGGACCCCGGGGCTCGCGGCGGCGCGGCCGGACCTGCCGCCGGAGGTCGTCGCGCTGGTCGACGCGCTGACCGCGGTCGAGCCGACCCGCCGACCGGCCGACGCGGACGCGGTGCTGTCGTGGCTCGATCGCGGGACCCCGCCGCCGCAGCTCGAGGCCCGTCCGGTCGGGGTCGCGGCCCGGTCGCTCGGGTCGGTCGTCGGATGGCTCCGCTCCCTGCGGTGAGACGGGGTATGAACACCCCATGCGTCGGCGGGCGGCGGTCACGGTCAGCCCCGACCGCGTGCGGGTGGTGTTCCCGGCGCGGGTCGGATCGGTGCTTCTGGTGGGGATCGCCCTCACGGCGGCGCTGCTGGCCGGTCCGGTCGCCACCACCGCGGTCGTCGGGCTCGGGTGGGGCGTGCCGTGGGCGATCGTCGCGGTGGCGCTCGGCGGGCCGGTGGTCCGGTCGCTCGGGCGCGCGGCCCGTCCGCGGTTCGACGTGGTGCTCGAGCTGCGCCGGCTCGCGATCGGCCGGTCGTGGCTCGGGGTGCGCGGGCACCGGTTGGCGTACAGCTGGGACGAGCTCGCCGACGTGGACCTGTACGGCCCGGTGGCGCGCCCGGACCCGGCGGACGAGGCCGAGCTCGTGCTGATCGGCCCGGAGGGCGAGCGGATCGCGACCGGCGTCCGGGCGACGCTCGCCGAGCTCAAGCCGCTCGCGGGGCGGATCCGGTCGATGATCCGGGACCACGCGGGCGCGGCGGACCCGAGTCCGGAGCTCGCCCGGCTCGGCGGGGTGGTCCGCGCGGTCCGTCGCTCGGTTCGCTGACGGCCCGCTAGCGGCGGACGGGACGCCACCCGGCGCTCGGGGTCGCGCGGCCGACCTGCGGATCCACCTCCTACCGTCCTGCGGTCCGGGGGAAATGGGGCCGACGCACGGGCCCGGGACTCAGTCGACGATCAGCGTCGGGCGCGGCCGCTCGCGGACGAGATCGATCGCGTCGTCGTGGGGCCACCACAGGACCGGGCCCGCGCCGATCCCGAGCGCCGGGGGGCCGCCGAACGGGCGGTGGTTCTCGCCGAACAGCGCGCCCACCACCCGCCGCATCTCGTCTTCGCCGGTGAGCTGGCCGACGTGGATCAGCATGTACGCCGCGTCCATCAGGTTCGCCGTGCCGAGCCGGTACCACGGGTCCTGGACCGAGTCGTGGCCGATCGCGACCGACGCCCCCGCCGCCCACAGCTGGTCGACCCGGGTGAGGCCGCGCCGGCGCGGGTAGCCGTCGTACCGGCCCTGCAGGACCACGTTGTCGAGCGGGTTGCACACCACCTGGACCCCCGCCGTCGCCACGAGCTCGATCACCTTCGCCGCGTGCGGGTTCGGGTACGAGTGGAGCGCGGTGCAGTGCGACGCCACCACCCGCCCGGCGAACCCGCGGTCGATCGCCTCGGCGCACACCACCTCGAGGTTCCGCGACCCCGGGTCGTCCGTCTCGTCGCAGTGGAAGTCGAGCTGCGCGCCGTGCTTCTCGGCGAGGTCGAACGCGAGCCGGACGCTCCGCCAGCCCTCGTCCGCGGTCCGCTCGAAGTGCGGGATCGCGCCGACCACGTCGCACCCGAGCGCCACCGCCTCCTCCCACGCCACCCGCCGCCCCGGCGCCCGGAGGATCCCCTCCTGCGGGAACGCGACGAGCTGGAGGGTGACGCCCTCGGCCACGAGCGCGTGCTTCAGCCCGACCAGCGCCTCGACCGCGAGCAGCGAGCCCGTGTCGACGTGGGACCGGATCCGGGTGGCCCCCCAGCTCCGGTACATCGCGATCGTCTGGCGCGCGCGACGCACCACGTCGTCGGCCGACAATTCTTCACGGAGCACCGCCCAGTTCGCGATACCCTCCCGCAGTGTGCCGGAGCGGTTCGGACGGCGGGCTCCGAGCAGCGCAGCGTCGAGGTGGACGTGCGGTTCGGCCAGCGGTGGCGTCAACCACCCGCCGGTGACCACCGGCTCGGACGGGGTGACGCCGGGGGCGCCGGACAGGGTCCCGGGCGGTTCGATCCGCGCGATCCGTCCGCCGGCGAGGTATACGTCGTGGCGCTCGTCGCCGAGGCGCACGTGGGTGAACAACCGACCAGGCATGCGCCCAGGTAACGCGCGCATCAGGTAAGGTGAACCGATGGCGATCCTGACGCGAATCGAGGAGATCCGAGCGGTGGAGCACCTCAAGCTCCGGACCGCCCTCGCCCGGGTCGACACCGCGCTGCGGGAGATCGCGGAGCGCGCCGCCGAGCCGGTCGCGGTCGCGCGGCGGGTCGACCTGTTCGGGGACCCGATCTACGGCGACGTGCCGGTGGCGGTGGTCAAGCGGGTCGACCCCGCGCCGCTGATCAAGGCGTGGCAGCCGTTCGAGGCCGCAGTGCTCGATCGGCTCGACCTGTGGGAGATGACGCTGTGGCCGCTGGTCCGCCGGTGGTCGGACGGCGAGGGGCTCGAGCCCGAGGTCCAGCAGCTCGCGGCGGACCTGCTCACCTCGCGCGACACGGTCGACAAGCACCTGCGCGAGGTCCGCAAGCAGTCGTGGTTCGTCGAGGAGATCGCGCCGGCGATGCTGGTGGTGTACGGCTCGCTCGAGCTGTGCGACCGGGCCGAGCAGGACGAGGTGATCCCCGCGCTCCTGTCCGGGTGCCGCGAGACCGCCGATCGGGCCGAGCGCACCAGCACCTCGGACGACGTGACCCGGAACCTCCGCGCCCGGATCCGCGAGTCCGAGGAAGACGAGCCCCAGCGCACGTCGAACAGCCCGCTCGGCCGGTTCCTGTCGTGGATCGCGGGGCCCGGCGGGCGAACCTGAATTCTTGGTGTCGTTCCGGAGGCTCGGCGGGCGCGGAGCGATGGATGGATGCCGCGGGCGCCCGTCCTGGGAG
>JBEBJW010000332.1:0-6980 GCA_040079715.1 Myxococcota bacterium
CGGCACGATCCAGCCGCCGACCGGTGACGACGACGATGACGACACGGTCCCGACCACGCCGGTGAACGGCGACGAGGCGAGCGTCGTGGTCCTGTCGCTGCCGCCGAGCGTCGACGCGCCGTTCGCCCAGACGGTGGTCCTCGGGATGTTCGCCGAGAACCGCCGCGGCTACCTCAACCTCGCCCAGTGTGTCGGCGCGGCGGATCCGTTCTGCGCGACGGCGCTGCCGCTCGCCCCCGGCGACTCGGTGCTGGTCGAGCCGCTGGACCCGACCCTGGTCGATCACCTCGACACGGTCGAGGTGGGAGCCAAGATCACCCTCGGCGACTGGCGCGCCGACTACCAGTTCGACTCGGCGACCGACCTCGGCTTCTACTACGGGGCCGAGACGAACGCCGACCTGCCCGGCGGCTCGGTCGGGCTGTCGGTCGGCGGCGACTGGCTCGCGTACGACGGCACCGACGACATCGACGTCCCCTCCCCGATCGAGGTCACCGCGCCGGATCCGACCGCGGCGTTCGAGATCCCCGACACCGTGCCGCTCCGGCTCGCGTGGACCCCCGGTGACCAGGGCGACATCTACCTCCTCGTGACCAGCCCGGTCGAGAACCGGCTGTACCTGCTCGACGACGACGGCGAGCACGACCTCGACCTCGGTCCGCTCGGCCTGTCCGAGGGCGATCTGGTGGAGATCGTGCTCGGGCGGTGGTCGGTGACCGACCTCGCGATCGGCGCCGACGTGGTGAACATCCAGATCCAGTCGAACCAGAAGCTGCACGGCACCTGGCGCAAGACGGGTCCCCGGACCGAGCTGACCGACCTGTACGACGACTGCGCGGCCGCGATCGACGCGCCGTCGGCGGTCCCCGGCAACTACACGGGCGATCTCCAGGGCATGACCAAGGATCTGAACCCGGGCAACCAGGGGTGCACCGGGTTCGCCGCGACCGGGATCGACGGGGTGGTCCCGATCGATCTGCTGACCGAGGACCTGCTGACCGTCCGGTACCAGCTCGTCGACGACGACGCGTCGCTGTACCTGCTGACGGACTGCTCTGACGTGGGAACCTGCCTCGACGGCGCGGACGAGGGCCTGAAGGGCGACGTGGAAGAGGTGTCGTTCTTCAACGACACCGGCGCACCGCAGCGGGTGTACGCGATCCTCGACGCCGCGGGCGACGTCACGAACAAGTTCAACCTCGACATCGTGGTCGACTCGCTCGGCGGCGACGTGCTGGTCGACACCTGCGTCGACGCGATCGCCCAGGGTCCGGTGGTGTCCGGCAGCTACCACGGCTCGATCGCCGGCAACGCCGACCTGCTCGACCCCGCGTGCGCCGAGGGCGCGGCCGGTGGCGAGGGGATGATCCAGGTGTACCTCGAGCCCGGCCAGACGGTGACCGCCACCGCGACCGGGTTCGGCTCGGATCCGAAGGTGTACCTCTTGTACAACTGCGCGATCGGCGACAGCTGCTTCCTCGCGGTCGACGACGACGCCGGGGCGACGGAGACGCTCGAGTACGTCAACAACACCGGTTTCAGCGAGTACTTCTACCTGGTCGTCGACGGCGCGACGAACCTCGGCGATTACTACCTCGACCTCGCGATACAATGACCCGCGTTGACGGTCGGACGGGCGGGCGGGCATCACCCCCGCGACGGGGAGAAGGATCCATGCGGTTTGCGCCGGTCACGGTGAACGGTCGGGTCAGCGGGTGGATGCTCGGGGCGGTCGCGGTCGCTGCAGCGCACGCCGGCTGCTCGGGCGGAGACGGCAGCACCACGAACACCGACACCGACACCACCACCACCGATCCGACGGAGACGACGCCGATCGACACGTCGTGGCCCCCCGGTGACGTGGCGTACATGCAGATCGCCCACCACGTGAACAGCGGCACGACCGACGTGTACGCGGTGTTCGCGGAGTCGGACCTCCAGTTCGAGAACGGCGCCCAGTGCGCGGTCGAGGGCACGGTCTGCGTGGCCGGGTTCCCGCGGGACGACGACGACTACCTCGACGTGGACCCGGACCAGGAGGTCGACCAGGAGACGATGGTCACCCGGTTCGCCGGGTACGAGGTCGGGTTCGGCCCGTACACCCTGCCGTACCGCGAGGATCCCGACACCAAGTTCGGGTACTACTACCTCGCGGGGGGGTCCGAGGATCTGCCCGAGGGGTGGATCGGTGAGACCTGGGGCGGGCAGTGGCCGGCGTGGGAGTCGGACCACGACCTGTACGTCCCCCCGCCGCTCGAGCTGACCCAGCCGGCGATCAACGACCACATCACGTTCACCAACGGCGAGAAGGTCCCGCTCGAGTGGGTCCCGACCGGCGAAGGGTTCGTCACGCTGTCGGTGGCCACCCGGTTCAGCCTGTCCCGGATCTACAAGCTCGAGGACGACGGGTACTTCGAGCTCGACGCCGACTCGCTCGGGCTGACGAGCGACACCGAGGACGTGACGTTCCAGTTCACCCGGTGGAGCACCAGCAAGCTCAACCCGTACGGTCACGTCGTGAACCTCGTGTCGACCTCCGACGCGTACTTCACCGGCCAGTTCATCCAGATCGGCACCCGGAGCGAGACCCAGGTGGCGGACGAGTGCGCCGAGGCCGAGGGCCAGGTGCCGCTCGCGCCGGGCGGCTGGTGGGGGTTCCTCGGCGGGCAGGTCGACGGCGACCTCAACCCGACGAACTGCCTGACCGGTCCGTACACCAAGAGCGCCGCCGGGCGTGACGGGCTGTTCCGGCTCGAGGTTCCGCCGCGGCACTCGATCGGCATCGACTACAACACGTTCGACGAGTCGGCGTCGGTCTACTTCATGTCCGACTGCAACAGCGACACGTTCTGCATCATCGGCCGCGACGAGTCGCCGGACCCGAACATCCACGAGTTCCTGAACTACTTCAACTCGGACGATCAGCCCCGCACGCTGTTCCTCGGGGTCGACGCCTCCGCCCTCGGCACCTCGGTGTTCACCCTCGACTACACCGACGAGGAGCTCGGCCCGCCGGACATGTACGACAGCTGCGCCGAAGCGCAGGGGGCGCCGGTCACCACCACCACCGCGAACTACTACGCGGACTTCGTGGCGTACACCGACTCGCTGAACCCCGGGGCGGGCGGCTGCACCGGCACGTCGCTGCCCGGCAACGACAGCATGACCCCGATCACCCTGCTCGGCGGCCAGACCTTGTCGGTCACGATCAGCATGCCCGGCGGCGACCCCGCGGTCTACCTCGTGTACAACTGCGCCGACGCGTTCTCGTGCCCGGTCGGGGCCGATGCGTCGATCGGGACGACCGAGCAGCTCGTGTACCAGAACACCGGCGCCGGCGCCGAGAACATGTACCTGGTGGTCGACTCGAAGAGCGGGTTGACCCCGTACTTCCTCGGGGTGACGATCTACTGACCGGATCGGATCCGGTCAGATTCCGTCCGCCGTGGTCGAGGGACCCGTGATAGCGTTCCTCGATGCCTCAGGACGACCAGGACTACCTGCGCGACTTCTACCGGGCCCTCGTGGATCGGCCGCTCGAGCCGGACGAGGACTGGTACGTCGACCTGTACCACGATCCCGCGCTCGCGACGTACGACCCGGTGGAGCAGCTCGCCACCGGGATCGAGTGGTCGACCCACGAGTCCACCCACCTGTTCAGCGGGTTCCGGGGCACCGGCAAGTCGACCGAGCTCCGCCGGCTGCGGGCGAGGCTCCAGGGCACCGGGCGCCACGTCGTGGTCCTGTGCGACATGGTCGACACGCTGAACCTCGCCACCCCGGTCGACGCGACCGACTTCCTGATCGGCGTCGCCGGCGCGTTCGGCGACGCCCTGTCCACCGACGCGGACCTGCTCGGGGCCGATCCGCACCGCGAGACGTACTGGCAGCGGGTGCTCCGGCTGTTCCGCGACTCGAACGTCGACCTCGAGGTCCACCTCGGCGGCACGGTCGGGGTGGCGTCAGCCCAGCTCAAGTCGAACCTCCGGCAGGACCCCACGTTCCGGGATCGGCTCCGCGAGCGGATGGAGGGCCACCTCGGCGCGCTGGTCGAGGACGTCCGCACCTACATGGCCGGCTGCGTCCAGGCGGTCCGGGCCAAGCACGGTGAGCACGTCCAGGTCGTGCTGCTGCTCGACAGCATCGAGCAGATGCGCGGGACCTCGATCGCCACCGCCGAGAACGTGTACGCGTCGGTCGAGACGCTGTTCTCGAACCACGCCGACAGCCTGCGGTTCCAGAACCTGCACGTCGTCTACACGGTGCCGCCGTGGCTGAAGATCCGATCGCCCGGGATCGCCGGCGAATACGGAGGGATGCAGCTGTTGCCGTGCGTCCGCGTCCGGTCGCGCGACGGCGCCGTGTTCTCCCCCGGGGTCGACGCGCTCGAGCGGGTGGTCGCCCGGCGCGGAGACTGGACCCGCCTGCTCGGGTCGCGGGACCGCCTCGACGCGCTGATCAACGCCTCGGGCGGCTACCTGCGCGACCTGTTCCGGCTGATCCAGGGGTGCCTGCGCCAGGCCCGCGGTCGACGGCTGCCGATCTCCGAGGCGCTGCTCGAGACCGCGATCGCCGAGGTCCGCACGAGCTACCTGCCGCTCGCCCGGAGCGACGCCCGGTGGCTGGCGACGATCCGGCAGACCCACACCCCCGAGCTCGCGGTGCACCGCGCCGGATCCGAGTCGTCCAACCTGTACGATCTCTCGCGGTTCTTCGATACCCACCTCGTCCTGTGCTATCGGAACGGTGAGGAGTGGTACGACGTGCACCCGCTGCTCCACGACGAGGTCGCCCGCCAGGCCGCCGCCACCCCCGTGAGCCCGGGCGAGGCGCGCGTGGATCGGCCGACCGGCGGGACCGGGCAGAGGTGACGGTGGAACCCGCCCGCGCCGCGACCGAGCTCGGCTCGGTGGACGAGGCCGAGGGCTGGCATCGGCTCGAGGCGCACCTCACCTGGTCGTCCGAGCCGACGATCTCGTTCTTGTTCACCTCCGACGCGGAGCTGTCGCGGCGGATGCGCGAGCGGGCCGTCCGGTTGGTCGAGCAGCGGGTCGCCGACGCGCGGGTCCGGCTGCTGTCGCCGTCGGATCCCCAGGCGCTGCGCGAGGTCGTGCGGGAGCTGATCTCGCCGAAGAAGGCGGAGCTCGTGTGGCTCGAGGTGGCGACCGTCGACCAGGACGATGACGCCGCGTGGCTCGACGCGTGGAACGACGTGCTGGCGCGGCTGAACGAGCGGCGGGAGCGCCTGCGGCGGAGCCTCGGCGGCGCGCTGATCGTGGTCGCGAACCCGTCGGTCAAGCGGGTGATCCGCGACATCGCCCCGGACCTGTGGTCGATCCGGTCGGTCGCGCTGGACCTCGTGTCGGTCGAGTCGGCGACGACCCCGGAGGTCGGCGCGGACCGGATCGGCCCGGCGCACGGGACGCCGGATCGGCGCGCCGAGCGGTCGAACGCGTACCGGGCGGCGGAGGCGGTGCTCCGGTACCAGTTCCACAGCCGGATGCGGACCGATCCGTGGTTCGCGCTGGTGGTCGGCGACGATCCGGCCCCGCGGCGGCGGCTGCTCGACGCGTTGCTCGACCGGGGGACCCGCGCGCTGGTCCACTCCCGCCCGTCCGCCGCGCTGTGCGAGCCGACGGACCTCGATCTGCACTGGGTCCACGTCGACGACGAGCCGGATCTCGGCCTGGTGACGGCGCTGTCGGGCTCGGGCGGTGGGCCGTCGCGGCCGGTGATCCTCGAGGGGCCGCGGGCGCTCGAGCAGGCCCTGGCGACCCACGTGCCGGAGCTGTACGGCGCGGTCGCGTTCGTGGTCCGGTTCCACGTCGAGCGGGCGCTCCACCCCGGGCCCCTGCCGGTGCTGGATCGGGCGGAGGAGGTCGTCCGCGACGTGTGGGACGCCCTCGACCGCGCCCGGTCGCTCGAGCGGGATCTGCCGCAGCTCCAGGGCAAGGACGAGGGGCGGGCGCGGTCCGAGCGGATCCGCGAGCTGGTCCGGGCGGCGACGTCGCTGGTCGCCCAGGGGTGGAGCAGCGAGGCCGCCCCGCTCGCGGCCGAGGCGCTGCGATCGGCCGAGGCGCTCCGGTCGACCGATCCGGACGCGGCGCTGCTGTCGGCGAACGCGCTCGAGCTCGCGGGGCGGATCGCCCGCCACCAGGGCGACGCGAGCACCGCGGCCGCCCGGCACGCCGAGGCGCTGCCGATCCGGCGGAAGCTGGCGAAGTCCCGCGGGGCCCACCGGCTCCGGCGGCGGGCCGAGCTGGCGCGGTGCCTGTCGGTGCTGGGTGAGCTCGGGCTCGACGCCGGGCGGACCGAGGAGGCCGACGCCGCGCTGCGGGAGGCGCTCGCGATCCGGCGCCGGCTCGCCCGGGCCACCGACGACCGGGAGACCCTGTCCGAGCTCGCCACCGCGTGGTCGATGCTCGGCGACCTCGAGTTCGTCCGCCACGACGCGGGCGACGGCCGGCTCCACGCCGCCACCGACGCGTACCGCGAGGCGCTGCGGCTGCGGGAGCGGATCGCGGCCGAGGAAGACTCCTCCCGGTTCCGCCGGCTGCTGTCGGTCGCGTACGGGCGGCTGGCGCGGGTCCAGGCCCGGAGCGGCGAGTGGGCGGCGGCGCGGAAGGCGGCCGAGCGGGCGTGCGAGCTCGCGATCGCGTTGACCCACGAGGAGCCCGGGAACGTCGGGTGGCGGCTCGAGGCGTCGGTCGCGATGAGCCGGCTCGGCGATGCGTCCCGGGCCACCGGGGACCTCGACGCGGCCGCAGCGGCGTACCAGGACGCGGTCGATCTCCGGCGGAAGCTCCACGCAGAAGACCCCGGCAACGCCCGCGGCCAGGAGCTCCTGGCGATCGTGCTCGGACGGCTGGTCGAGGTCCGGCTCGCCCGGCGCGAGCTCGACGAGAACGCCGACGTCACGCTCACCACGTACGCGATGCTCCGGCTCGATACGTCGGCGCTCGCCGACATCGACTGGGACA
>JBEBJW010000333.1:0-6979 GCA_040079715.1 Myxococcota bacterium
GAAATCCTGGCGATCCACTGCATCATCTCCTTCTTCGCGATGCTTGCGATCGGCATGCCGGTGGCGCTGACGCTCGCGGTGTTCGCGGTGGTGCCGGCGCTGTGCGAGGAGCTGCTGTTCCGCGGCGCGATCCTCGGGATGATGGCGCGGACGGCGCCGGCGGCGCGGGTCGTGGTGAACGCGGCGATGTTCGGGGCGATCCACCTGTCGATCCACCGGTTCGGTCCGACCGCCGCCCTCGGGGTGCTGGCGGCGGTCGCGGTGATCCGGTCGGGGTCGCTGGCGCCGGCGATCGTGATCCATGCGCTCCACGCCGCGATCGTGCTGGGGTTCGCCGACCGCCCCGCGATCACGGACGCGCCCGGGTGGGGCCTCGGGATCGCCGCGGCGGTCGCGGTCGCCGCGGTCGGCCTCACGGGCTGGGGCCGACCGGAGCCGCTCCCTACGGCGTCGACGGCGTCGAGATCACCACGTAGGTGAGCTCGAACAGCCCCTCGCCGGGGTCCGTCGTGACGAACCCGCCGCTCGCGTGGCCGAGCGCCGGCTCCGACAGGTGACCGCCGAAGATGCTGATGCTTCGGAACTCGACCGCCGCGCCGTCCGGCAGCGTCGTCGGGGCGCGGACCTCGATCGGCGAGCTGCTGAGCGCGTCGAACGGGTGGACCGCGTACACCGCGACCACGGCGTCGCCAGAGAGCTCCGGGTACTCGGGCACGTACGCGTCGGGGATCCGCGCGGCGGCCACGTCGTCGAACGTGGTGAACACCGCCACCGTCAGGTCGGCCCGCCGGATCGTCAGCTCGAGCCCGTCTCCGGCGTCGAACCGCTGCGGATCGTCCTCGACCGGGCCCCACGGCGCCCCGGCCGGAAGGTCCGGGACGTACAGGTCGCCGATGTCCACCGGGTCCGGGCCGAGGACCATCGGCTCGATCGCCGCCCCGCGCCGCGGATCGGTCGACAGGTCCTCCGCGACCTTGATCGCGAGCGGCTCCTGCTCGTCCGGCAACGCGACCCAGAACCACCCGTCGTCCTCGGCCGGTGCCGCGACGCACCAGGTCTCCGAGCAGGCGAGGACCTGCGTCCCGCCGAGGGCTCCGCCGTCCGCCCCGACGACGACGCCGGTGACACCCGGTCCGGTCGGCTCGGGGTGCTCGGGGCCGGTGTCGGTGTCGGCGTCGGTGTCCGCGTCGGTGTCGGTGTCCGTGTCGGTGTCTGCGTCGCTGTCGGCGTCGGCGTCGGCGTCGGTGTCGGTGTCGGCGTCGTCGGGGGTGGTGGCGTCGTCGGCGTCGGTCGGGGCCGAGCCGGTGCAGGCGGTGAGCCACGCGGCGACGAGGATCGAGCGGGACATGCGACGTCTCCGGGTCAAGGGTGGGGCAGGGCGGCCGGCCAGGTCAGCGCGGCCTCCGGGGTCAGGGCTGCGACCGCCTCGATCCGCGGGACCAGCAGGTCCCACAGCGCGAGCGTGTCGGGGTCGAGCGGAGCGTCCGGATCGAACGTGTCGATCGCCTCGGTCCGGTCGGTCGCGCGGTCCCAGGTCGACACCGCGCCGTCCCACCCGAACGACAGCTTGGTCCCGGACCGGGTGACCGACACCATCGGCCCGAGGCGGCCGGAGACGCTGCCGTACAGCGGGCGATCGTCCGGCGCCTCCCCGACGACGTACCCGTCGAGCGTCGCGTCGCCGTCGAGCGGCAGCCCGAGCAGGTCGAGCGCGGTCGGGACGAGGTCGACCGCGTGGGTCGGGCGGTCCCACGCGCGCGGGGCGAGGTCCTTCGCCCAGAACCCGGCGACGCCGTCGTTCTCCTCCGCGCCCAGGCCCCACGCGTGCGCCTGGTGGCCGTGCTCGAAGAACTGCTCGCCGTGGTCGGTCCAGACGATCACCAGGGTGTCGTCGAGCCAGCCGTCGGCGTCGAACGCGGCCCACCACGCCGCGAGCAAGTCGTCCTGGCGCCGGAGCTCGCCGGTGTACCGCGCCTCGAGGTGGGCCCGCAGCAGCGCCTGGTCGTCCGGGCTCATCGTCGGGTACTGGGCGCCGGCGTCGTACTGGCCGGCCTGGTCGTCGAGGTCCCACCGGCTCGGGGGGAGGGCCTGGTCGGCGTCGTCGTACGGATCCGGCGGGGTGTACGGCGGGTGCGCCTCGACCAGGTGGACGTGGAGCAGCCACGGGCGCGGATCGTCGGCGGTGTTCGCGACGAGCAGGTCCCGACCGGCGTCGAGCAGCGCGCGGGTGTCGGCGGTGGTCGGGCGGTCGACGATCTCGTAGCCCTGGACGTTGTTCCACTCGAACGACAGGAACCCGTTGCTCGACACGATCATCGTCTGCCAGCCGGCGTCGCGCAGGCGGGCGGCGAGGGTCCGGCGCCCGTCGGGGACCCGCGCGGCGAACGCCTCGGCCAGCTTCGCCATCCAGCCGGTGTCTTCGTTCATCCGGCCTTCGAGCGTGCAGCTCGTCGAGGCGAGGGTCCAGGAGCTGCACTGGAGGTGGTCGTCGAGGGCGAGCCCGTCGGCGAGCAGCCCGGACAGGAACGGCGTGCGGACCTGGCCGTCGGTCGCGTAGCGGTCGACGTGGTCGCGGCGGGTCGTGTCGATCGACACCATCAGCACGTTCTTCGGGCGCTCCACGGTCGGGTCGGGGCGGCGGATCGCGCCGTCGTCGGACGAGGAACAGGCGAGGAGCACGGTGACGAGCGGGACGAGCAGGGACACGGTCGCTCCGAGGTCGTCCGCACCGAACCGGTCGAGGAAGACCCGCCCGGGGCCGCGGTTCGCCGCGACGCCCGGACGGGCCGACGAATCAGGGAGCCGCGAGCAGCTCCTGGATGATCCCGTCCATCGTGTACGGATCGTACTCTCGTGCGATGTACTGGATGATCCCTTGCTTGTCGATGATGATGTCGACCGGGAACGGATTGGAGCCTTCGTACAGGGCCGAGATCTCGGCGTACGAACCCTGTCCTGCGGCTTCGGTCGCGACCGGGTAGGTCGGCGCGAGCCAGTTCACGTACTCGGTGAGGCCCGGAACGTCCGCGACGTCGAGGGCGTTGGCGTCGATTGCGATCACGTACAGACCGTCGTCTGCATACTGCTGATGGAACGAAGTCTCGAGGTCTGGCAACTCCAGACTACAGACGGGTCAAAAGGTGGCGAAGTACGCCACCAGCGTGACCTGACCGAGGGCATCGTCCTGGAACGACCAGGGGGTGCCGTCGAGCAGCGTCGCACTGTTGGTGTACGGATCGCCCACTCCGATTCCAGCAGGGTTGCCGACGAGGTACGCCTCGCGGACGGGTTGTGACGGATCGTCGGACCAGATCTGGAGGAACCCGGTCTCTTCGCCGGTCTGGATCGGGACGGTCCCGCCGCCGGTGGTGGTCGTGGTGGACTCACCCGCGCCGATCGTAGCCGTGAACGTCACCTTCAGCGTGCCGGACGCCCCCGGATCGACCCGGAGCTGCGGCGGGCTGACGGTGAACGCCGGGTTGGTCGTCCACAGGTCGAACACCGTGAGCGGGGCGGTCCCGTCGTTCCGCACGACGAACTCCACCTCGCTCGACTCGCCGATCGCGAGGTCGCCGGGGAACGCCAGGTAGTTGACCGTCTCGGGCAGCACCATGTACGGCGCGGTCCGATCCGGGTGGAGCAGCAGGTTGTGCGGCACCCACCAGGTCCCGTCGAACACGTAGTCGCCGGAGCCGGCGATCCCGAGCACCCGGTTCGTCAGGTCGGGGCGGTCTCCGCCGTCGCCGTCCTCGGCCGAGTAGTTCTTCTGCTTGTCGAGCCGCTTCGCGCCGATGATCGTCAGGTTCGACGGATCGGTCGCGTCGTACACCCGCGCGTCGTTCCACGCGGCGACGTACACGCGGTTCTGGTCGTAGTCGACGGCGGTGACGCCCTCCTGGACGTTCAGCTGCTGCAGCAGGACCGGGTTCGCCGGATCCGACACGTCGACCGACAACAGCCCGCCGCTCTGCGCCGCGAGGTACACGACCCCCGCGTCACCGACCGCGATGTCGAGCACCACGCCGGGCAGCGTCAGCCGCGCCGTCTCGGTGATCTCGGTCGGGTCGGTCACGTCGAGGATCACGAGCCCGTTCGCCGCGTCGCACACGTACGCCGTGTCGCCGACGACCGCGACGTCCCGGGCGTCGACGAGGCCCGGGTACGTGGTCATCCGCTCCAGCGCGTTCGCGTTCGCCGCGTCCCGTCGGAACACCGCGAGGCCCGTCTGGTGGGCCGCGACCCAGATCAGCCCGTTCTCGACGTCGAGACCCTCGTACACCTCGCCCGGGATCTGCACCATCGGGAGCTGGATCGGGGCCAGGGTGAGCTTCGTCGGGAACAGCGGGTCCGCCGCGGTCGAGTTCAGATCGAACCCGGACACGAACGGATCCCCATCGTCGAGGTTGCCGTGATGCGTGGTGTACACGATGTCCGGATCGGACTCGTCGAACGCCATGTGCATGCACCCGGGATCCCGGGTCCCGGTCCGGGGGAGGAACTTGAACCCCTGGGCCAGGAACGGCATGCTGTCGAGGTTCGCGCCGTCGAGCACGCCGAACGTGTAGCTGCAGTAGAACAGCGCGTTCGGCCAGTCGACGCCGTTGCCCTCGCGGTACTTCATCTCGGCGATGTGCATGTGGGTCTCCCCACTGCCGTTCGTGCCGAGCGCTCCGCCGCGACCGACCAGCTCCTGGATCTCGACCAGCACTTCCTCGTACTGCCCGGGATCCAGCTCGCCGTCGGTCACGGTGTTCGTCACGGTGTTCGGCACCGTGTTCGTGTGGTTGACCGTGTGGGTGACGACCGATGGATCGTCCGCGACACACGCACCGTCTTGTTCGTGTGTGTTTTCACCACACACGAGATCGTTCCCCGTGCAACCGCCGGCGAGGGAGAACCCCGCCAGCAGCGGCACGAGCGCGCTTCTGTACTTCATCCTGTCGAACCCTCCGTACGACGCCAAGGGCCCCTACCGGCCCATCCGGCAGTGCGGACCGAGGGGCCGAAGGATCCTCCGGTGGTCGATCTTTCAACGGACTCGCCCGGCAGGCGGGTGTACGGGCGCCCTACTCTTCGACTGCATCGATCCCGCGGTCGACGTACGCCGAATCTCCTCTGCAATCGGCGTCTGCGCCTGCAGCCCGGCAGGCAGCGGCGTACGCAGCGGCGCACGCGTCGTCGCGGCTGACGGTCGAGTCGCCCTCGCCGCGGAACGGGACCGGGGCCGACGTGAACGTCAGGGCGACGCTGAGCCCGCCGTCCACCGGCGTCACCTCCTGGGCCCAGGTCCAGCCGTCCGGCGGCGCTCCGGGCTTGCACCCCGGCGGGTCGGACGGCGGCAACGCCGCGCAGGCGCGGGTCCACGCGTCGGCTTCGGCCGCTGGCTCGTCGACGCCGGTCCCGACCGCGGTCACCGGGGCGGCGACCTCGGCCCGGGCGACGTACGCGCGACACCCCCACGGTCCGGCCGGGTTCGGCGGGACGGGGGCCTCGACCGTCGGCGCGGTCCCGCGCGAGCACCCGATCACCACCAGCCACGCCACGCGCATCCGGACCTCCCCCGGAGGCGTAGCTCAGTCCGCCCACCCCCGGTCGGATCCATCGGAGACCACCCGGTCCACACCCGGTCCACCGCCGAGCCGGTTCGGTTAAACCTCCGTCCGGGAGGACTGGCCGATGGCGGAGCCGCTACAAGCCGATCGGCGGGACCGGGTGGACGTGCTCCACGGTGTCTCGGTCGACGACCCGTACCAGTGGTTGGAGGACGGGTCCGATCCGGCGGTCGTCGCGTGGGACGCGCGGTGTGAGGCCGAGTTCGTCGCGACGGTCGACGCGCTCCCCGAGACGGCGCGGCTGGTCGAGCGGCTCCGACCGCTGGTGAAGTACGACGACTCGACCGTGCGCTACCCGTGCTTGCGCGGCGATCGGAGCCTGTTTTACACCAAGCGTGCCGAACAGGACAAATGGGTCCTGTGGGTCGCCGATGGCCCCGACGATCCCGGTCGGATCCTGGTCGACCCGAACACCTGGGGGCCGCACGACGCGCTGGTCGGCGCGACCCCGAGCCCGGACGGCCGGTACCTCGTGCTTTCGCGCGCGCACGGAGGCAACGAGGATCCGGCGCTGATCGTGCTCGAGGTCGACACCGGGCGGACGCTGCCGGACACGCTCCGCGGCTGGAAGCGCGGGTCCCCGTCGTGGGCGGCGGACGGGTCCGGATTCTGGTACGCCGGCAAACCGGTCGCGGGCGAGCGGGGGGAGGGCGAGCAGTTCTACTGGCACCGCGTGTGGTGGCACACCCTCGGCACCGACGCCGCGCAGGACGAGCTCGTGCTCGCGGACGAGACCGACCGCGAGCTCCACCACACGGTGTGGGTCAGCGACGACGGCCGGTGGCAGTTCCGCGTCCGCGGCGGGTTCCACATCGTCAAGCTCTGGCTGTGCGACCTCGCCGATCCCGCGCGGCCGGTCGTCGCGCTGACCGAGATGGACGCCTCGTACAGCCCGATCGCGATCGGGGACCGGCTGTACGTCTGCACCGACTGGGGCGCGCCCCGGTCCCGGGTGATGGTCGGCGCGCTCGGCGGTGGCGCGGCGGGGTGGCCGCGCGACCGGTGGACCGAGCTCGTCCCGGAGCAGGCCGACGTGCTCGACCGGATGACCGCGATCGGCGACCGGCTGTACCTGCAGTACCGCCACGACACGGCGAGCCGGATCGAGGTCCGGACGCTCGACGGCGCGCTCGAGCGGGAGATCCCGCTGCCGACGGCGGGCAGCGCCTCGGTCTCCGGACAGCTGGGACGCCCGGAGGTCCGGGTGAACTTCTCGTCGTTCGCCCACCCGCCCACCGTGTACCGGTACGACCCCGCGTCCGGCGCCCGCACCGTCGAGAAGGAGCCAGGCACGCCGGTGTCGCGGGCGCTGCTCGCCGACGTGGTCGTCGACCGGGTCCGGGTCCGGTCCCGCGACGGCACCGAGG
>JBEBJW010000334.1:0-6971 GCA_040079715.1 Myxococcota bacterium
GAGCCGGTCGGTCGCGAGGCCGTCGTCGCTCTGATCCGGCGGGAGCGTGGCGGTGCGCGGATCCACCGCCCCAGGCACCGCCACAGCGACCGGGGGCTGCGACGCCAGGACCCGCATCGGCGCCGGGGTGACCGACACGTCGAGCGTGTTCCGCCCGGAGCGCCCGACCTCGACCAGCGGTGACAGGGCGCCCAGCACCTGGTGGATCGTCCACCGGGCCGCCGGATCGAGGACCATCGTGTGGTCGATCACCTGCTGGAGGACGCGGTGGGTGGGCGCGTCGGCCCCGGCGATCGGGGGGAGCTGGAACGGGAGCTGGTTCAGCAGCTCCTCGTAGCTGGTCTCGATGTCTCCGCGGTGGCTGAACGCGAACGGCGGGTGACCGAGCAGGAGGTACGCGAACAGCGCGCCGGCCGCGAACACGTCGGTCGCGGGGGTCGGCGTCTGGCCCTCGAACTGCTCGGGGGCGGCGTACTCCGGCGTGCCGACGAACGCGCCCATCCGGGTGAGCTTGTCCATCCCGCCGGCGACCTTCGCGATGCCGAAGTCGGCGACGCGGATCCGGGGGACGGTCTCCGGGCCGACCTCCTCCGCGAGCAGGACGTTGTCCGGCTTGAGGTCCCGGTGGACGACGCCGCGCTGGTGGGCCACGTCGAGCCCGAGCAGCACCTGGCGGAGCACGCCGGCCGCGACCCGCGGCGTCTGCGGCCCGCTCCGCTCGACGTGCTGGGCGAGGCTGCCGCCCTCCTCGAACCGGGTGACCAGGTACGGCTCGGACCCGGCCCGGTGGACGAACCCCCGCAGCTCGACGATGTTCTCGTGCGCGAGCTCCTGGAGGATCTGCGCCTCGGTCGACAGCCGGCGGAGGAACGGACCGCTCGCCCGCGCGGTGTACAGCACCTTGATCGCGACCCGCGGGCCGATCGGCCGGTCTGCTCCGTCGACCTCGCGGGCGAGGTAGGTCAGCCCGGCGCCGCCCACCGCCAGGCACCGCTCGACCCGGTACCGCCGATCGAGCAGGTCGCCCTCGGCCAGGACCACGCCCCAGCCCGCGCCCGGCTTGTTCGCGCCGCACGCGAGGTTCGGGCACGCGCCGGGGTCACCGTCGAACGTCGACAGGCACCGCCCGCAGTAACGAATCTCCGTCATCGAGGTTCACCCTACGACGGTCCAGCCCGGCCGGCAACCGCCCGACCGATCCCCCGCCGGATTCCGAGCTCGACCACCGCGCGGCGATCGGCGAGGTCGTCGATCCCGTCGGCGATCGACTCGATCCCGAGCGCGTCGCACACCTTGACGAACCGCGCGAGCACCGCCTGCTTCGCCTTCGATCCCCCGACGCCGGTGACGAGCGACGCGTCGATCCGCACCCGCTCGGCCGGAGCAGGATCAGCGACTCGAGGCAGGTCCGCCCGAGGTCCGACGTGTCGATGCACACCGCGACCCCGCGGCCCCGGAGCGGCCACAGGCGGGACGCGAGGGTCGACGGGTCGCCGGTCAGGAACTGGTCGTCGATCGTGAGGGTGACCCGGTCGAGCGGGATCCGCGCCGGGACCGCGGCGCACACCGCCTCGAGCGGCGTCTCGAGCAGCGTGGCGGGGAACAGGGTCGAGTGGACCGGCAGATCCACGGCCTCGACCCGCCCGAGCCCGCGGGTGAACCACGCGAGGTCCCACGCCGACCGGGTGGCGCGGTGGGTGGCGAGGACCAGCGCCGACTCGGCGGTCAGCTCCGGCGCGACGATCCGATGGGTCGCGCGGCCGGTCTCGAGGTCGACCACCTCGAGGGTCCCGTAGCTGAACAGCTGCGTGCCCGGCGGCAGCGACGCCTCCGGGTCGATCCCCGACCGGGCCTCGCCGACCGACGCGCTCCCTGACCCGGCCGGGTCGACGACCCGCACCTGGTCCTTGCCGGAGGCCTTGCTCTGCTTGAGGCCGGCCTCGGTCGCCTCGACCAGATCGCGGACCTCGGTGATCCGCTCGTCGAGCCGGCGGACCCCGATGCTGACCGACAGGGTGGTGCCGTCCGGCAGGGTCACCGCGTCGCGCACGTGCTGGCGGATCCGCTCGGCGACCTCGACCGCCTCCCAGGTCCGGGTGTGGGGCAGCAGGACCACGAACTCGTCCCCGCCGACCCGCGCGACCGTGTCCCGGGCCCGGACGCTGGCGGACAGCGCCTCGGCCAGCCGCCGCAGGACGTCGTCGCCGATCGACAGCCCGAACCGGTCGTTGATCGACTTGAAGTTGTCGCAGTCGACCAGCAGCGCCGCCAGCGGCCCCTGGCCCCGCTCGCGCTCGCTCTCCTCGCGGACCAGCACCCGCTGCAGGCCCCGGCGGTTCAGCAGGTCCGTCAGCGGGTCGCGCATCGCCCAGTGGACCAGCCGCCGGTTCGCCGCCGCGATCGCGAGGCCGCTGCGGATGACCCGGACGATCAACGCCGGATCGCGCTCGTGCGGCCGGACCACGTCGTCCCACCCGGTGACCGGGTTCGCGGCGGTGACCGCGATCAACGCCGCGTTCGGGGCGAGCCGCCGGATCTCCGACGCCGCCGGCTCCCACCCGCCGATCGCCGCGCCGACCCCTGCGATCACGCATTGGACCTCGAGGGTCGACAGGGTGGCGAGCGCGTCCTGGAGGGCCGTGACCTCGATCAGGCGGAGCGTGGTGCCGGTGCCCCGCGCGCCGTGCACGAATCGCTCGCGATCCGGACCGTCGAGGCCGACCAACAGCACGTGCGCGTCTGCCACCGTCGCTCCAAACCCCGGCCGCGGCCGCTCACGCCGTCGCGCCGACCGCGACGACCGTGATGTTGTCTTCGCTCCCCGCCTTGAGCGCCTCCTCGACCAGGACGTGCGCGACCATGTCGAGGGGGGTCGTGGCCACGATCCGCTGGATCGCGTCGTCGTCGAGCGGGTCCGTCGTGCCGTCGCTGCACAGGATGAACACGTCGCCCGCCTCGACCACCCGGGTCGTGGTGTCGGGCTCGACCGGACCGTGGAACCCGACCGACTGGGTCAGGATGTGCTTGTGCGGCAGCAGGCGGGCCAGCTCGGGCGTCAGCCGGCCGGCGTCGATCTCCTGCTGGACCACGGTGTGATCCCGGGTCAGCCGCACCAGCCGCCCGGCGCGGAACAGGTACGCGCGGGAGTCGCCCACGTGGGCGAGGTGCGCCTGATCGCCGTCGACCACCAACACCACCAGCGTGGTGCCCATCCCACGCGTCTCCGGGCGTTGCTCCGCCTCACGGCGGATCCGGATCGACGCCTGGTTCATCGCGTATCGGAGCCGTTCGCGGAGGATGTCCGCCGGGTCTTCCGAGTCGTGATCGCGAACCAGTCGGGTCTCGTCGGGATCGGGAGCGCCTACGAGCGTGTGGTGGACGGTCTCGGTCGCCATCGCCGACGCGACCTCGCCGGCCGCGTGCCCACCCATGCCGTCCGCGACGACGAACACACCGTGTTCGAGGTCGATCAGCCAGGCATCCTCGTTGTGTTCCCGTACCGGCCCCGTCTCGGAGCGCGCGTACGCTTCCAGCTCCATGCCCTCCTCGCTCCACGCCGGACGACCAGCGCAGACCCCCTGACTATAGTGTCTCTGCGGGTCGCGATCACCCGGCGCTCCGCGCGAGGACGGTTCGCGGCGTTCGATCGTGCGCCGGAATCCCGGTGGACCCGCCACCTCCGGGTCGTCGTGAATCGGCGGCAATCTGAAACTATATTGAACGTGAACCCTCCTCGACCACCCGCCACTGACCCCTCGTCCCGCCCCGTGGAGCCCGTGTGAGCGACCTTCGTCCCCAACCGTTGCTGTTCGGCGCGCGCGACCCGGCGCCCGGCGATCGGATCGGCGACTACGAGGTCCTCGGCGAGGTGGCGCGCGGGGGCATGGCCACCGTCCTCGCGGTCCGCGATCTCCGCACCGGGCAGCGCGTCGGGCTCAAGCTCCTGCTGCCGGTCAGCAAGAACGAGGAGACCCAGACCCGGTTCCGGCGCGAGTTCCGGTCGCTGTCGCGGCTCCACCACCCGAACGTGCTGCGGGTGTACGAGTCGGGGATCGAGGGGGATCGCCCGTGGTTCACGATGGAGCTCGTGGTCGGCCACGATCTCCGGGCCGAGGCCGAGGCGCTGCCCGCGGTCGCGCCGGACGAGCGGTACGCGCGGATCCGCGCGATCCTCCTCCAGATCACCCGCGCGCTCGCCTACGTCCACGATCGGGGGCTGGTTCACCGCGACGTGACGCCCGGCAACGTCATGGTCACCCCCGAGGGCACCGCGAAGCTGATGGACTTCGGGGTGGTCAAGGAGGCCGACGCGGACCTCACCGGGGTGGGCGAGCTGATCGGGACCGCGGCGTACATGGCCCCCGAGCAGATCAACGGCGAGGTGGTCGACGCCCGGGCCGACCTGTACTCGCTCGGCGCGGTGCTGTACCTGCTCCTCACCGGAAAGCGTCCGTTCACCGCCCACACCCTCCACGGGTTCCTCGAGAAGCACCTCAACGCGAAGCCGCGCCCGCCCCGCGAGCTCGTGCCGGAGGTGCCCGAGGCGCTCGAGGAGATCTGCCTGCGGCTGCTCGAGAAGGCCCCGTCGGACCGGTTCGCCAGCGCGTCGCACCTGCTGCACGTGCTCGGCGACCACGAGCACGGCGAGGAGCTCGAGGGCCGCTGGCCGCCCGGGACGGTCGGGCGGACGCCGGTCAAGGCGCGGCTCCGCGAGGCGATCGACGACGTCGCCACGGGCCGCAAGGGCCACGCGCTGCTGCTCACCGGCCCGCTCGGCCTCGGCAAGACCCGGATGCTCGAGCTGGCCGAGATGCTGGCCCGTCGGCGCGGCCTGCCGGTGGGGATGGCGCGGTGTCGGCTCCAGGATCGGCCGTTCGGCGCGTTCGCGTCGATCTACCGCGCGGTCCGGGGCGCCTCCCCGCCGCCGCTGCTCGAGCAGGTGTTCCGGAGCGACGACGGGCGGCCGATCGAGCGGTACCCGATCCTCGCGGCGTTCCGCGAGCTGCTGGTCGATCGCGCGCCGATCGTGGTGATCGTCGACGACGTGGACCGCGCGGATCCCGCGACGGTCGAGCTCCTGGTGTACCTGATCCGGAACACGCTCGAGCTCGCCGACGAGCCGGTGCTGTTCCTGCTCGCCCACGAGACGCCGGTGTCGCTCACGCCCCGGTCGCTGTCCGGTCGGACGCCGCTGGGCGTCGGGGGCGAGCTCGGGACCGTCGGCGATCAGCGGATCCGGGCCCAGCTCGAGAGCCTCGCGCCGGTCGAGCCGATCGAGCTGCTCCCGTTCGATCCGGCCGAGGTCGAGGAGCTGGTGGTGGGGATCCTCGGCGCAGACCCCGGCGCGTCCGGGCTGACCGACCGGCTGGTCCACGAGTGCGGCGGCTCGCCCGCGTTCATCGTCGACATGCTGCGCGGCCTGATCGACGACGGGCTGATCGTCGAGGAGCGCACCGGGCAGTACCGGCTGACGGTCGACGAGGCGCACATCACGCAGTCCCGGCTGCCGATGCCGCCCTCGCTCCGGCACGCGCTCCAGGAGCGCCTCGCGCCGCTGTCGCCGGACGCGCTGGCGATCGGGCGGGTCCTCGCGGTCGCGCGGCGGCGGATCGAGTTCGACGTGCTGGTGGACGCGTCCCCGTTCGCCGAGGACCGGGTGATCGAGGCGCTCGACGCGCTGATCGACGCGGCGATCGTGATCGAGCACCGGTCGCCGGACCAGGAGACGGTCGAGCTGTCGCACGGCCGGTTCCGCGAGGTGCTGGTCGAGGGCGCGCCGATCGACCAGGTCCGCGCGGGGCACCGTCGGCTCGGCGAGGCGATCGAGCTGCATCACCGCGGGCAGATCGGCGCGGTGGTCGAGGAGCTGGCGCACCACTTCGAGCACGCGGAGCTGTGGCCGAAGGCGTACCACTACCTCGTGCAGTCCGCCCAGCGGCACCTCCAGCGGAGCCTGTTCCAGGAGTCGCTGGTGTACCTCGATCGCGCCGTCGCGCTCGAGCCGCGGGCCCGCTCGTACCTGGTCCTCGACGAGGCCGATCGGCGGTTGGCCGAGGTCTGGCTCGCGATCAGCCGGGCGCGCCACGGGCTCGGGCAGCTCCCGGAGGCGGTCGCGGCGACCACCGAGGCGCAGCGGCTGGCCAGGCTGGTCCGCGAGCCGGCGCTCGAGTCGCGGGTCGCGAGCGAGCTCGGGACGCAGCTCCGGGCCCAGGGGCGGACCGACGAGGCCGAGGCCCAGCTCCGGACCGCGATCGGCCGGGCTGAGGAGGCCGGCGACCAGACCCTGCTGGTCCACCCGCTGTACGAGCTGGCCGGCGCGCGGTGGTCCCGCGGAGACCTCGACGCGGCCGAGCAGCACTGGAAGCGGTCGCTCCAGATCGCGCAGCAGCTCGGCGACGAGCGGGCGCAGGGGCGCGGGTACAACGGCCTCGCGATCCTCGCGATCTGCCGGGGCCAGTCGATGGAGGCGCGGCGGCTGCTCGAGCAGTCGGCCACGATGTTCGAGCGGCTCGGGATGCTGGCGCCGCTGGTGGTCGCGCGGGCGAACCTGATCGAGCTGTACACGAACACCGGCGTGCTCCGCAAGGCGCTGTCGCTCGCCGATCGGACCACGACCCAGGCCGAGGAGGCGGCGTTCCCCCAGGGGATCGCGCTCGGCAAGGGCTGGCGGGCGGCGGTGCTGGTCGTGCTCGGGCGGCTCGACGAGGCTGAGCGGGTGGCGGTCGAGGCGCTGCACGTGGTGAAGCGGCTCGGGATCCACGAAGACGAGGCCGTGATCCGGTCGGCGCTGGTCCAGGTGGCGTTCGCCCGGGGAGATGACGAGGTCGCGCTGGAGCGGATCCGCGAGCTGCTGGCGCTGCTGGCGATCTCGGACGTCGAGGGGATCGGGCCGGAGGTCCGGGCGTGGCAGGTCACCGCGCTGGCGCGGCTCGGGCGGACGGCCGAGGCCCAGGAGGTCCGCGGGCTCGGGT
>JBEBJW010000335.1:0-6965 GCA_040079715.1 Myxococcota bacterium
GTTCGCGTGCACCGACGTGCTCTGCCAGTAGATCGGCCGGCCGGGGGCGTCGCCGATGGCCGCGGCGCTGGTCGACCGGATCCGGGTCGCCGTGGACGCAGGCGCTGGGCTGGTCGCGCTGCACGGGGAGGCGATGGCCGCGGCGCTGTTCGACCGGATTCGGATCGCCGCGGACGCAGGCGGTGGGCCGGTCGCGCTGCACGGCGTCGGTGACGCGGCAGGGGGCCGGAGGGCCTGGTGCGCGCGTCCGACGCGGAGCGGCGGCGCGACGCACGGAGCGGGCGCCGGAGGAGACCCCGCAGGGGCTTCCCTGCGCAGCAGGGAGCCGCGAGGAGGCTCCGGAGAGCGACGCCCGCGACCCCGCAGGCGCCCGACGGCCGCAGGCCGGGCCGCCCGGATTCCGCGGAGACGCCGGGAACACCGGTCGGAGCACGAAGACCTCGGCTCGGCCGCGGGCCCGCTCGAACACGGCGATAGGCCGACGGAGGGAGGATCGGGTGTTGGAGTCCTGCGCCAGGGGCTGGTCCGGCGCCCGTCCCGGCTGCGCCCGTCCCGGCTGCGCCCGTCCCGGCGGCTCCGATCGCGGCGGCCCCGGCGGATCCGTGGATCTCGCGCGGGATCAGCCCGGGGGAGTGCTGCACCTACCGGGCGTGGACCGCGCGGATCGCGACCCCGATCCTCGACCGGCCGGCGGGACCCCGATCGGGCGATCGCGGCCGGGGAGCAGGTGACGGCGACGACCGGCGAGGTGCACCTGACGCCGGTCCGCGCCGAGGTGGTCGCGGATCGGGCGCTCGAACCGTCCACACCGGACGGCCCGACCCGCGAGGTCCACCCGGGCGACCTCGTGTGGGTGCTGGCGTTCCTCGGCGAAGGCCAGGCCGAGGTCTGGGTCGACGGCGCCGTGTACGTCGGCGATCTGTCCGCCGGTTCGGCGACGACTGTCGGATCCGCCCGCAGCCGCACGTCGACTGTTGGATCGTCGGCGGGGCGCGACCGCCGCCGCGAACGTGGTGGGCCCAGGTCACCCGAAACGACGGGTCGACCGGGTGGGTCGACAACACCGACGATCCCCTGACCGGGTTCGACGCGTGCGGATGATGCCGCCCGGCCTCGCGCCGGAATAGGCATGACCGGATGGACGAGTTGCTCCGGGCGGTGCGCGCCGCCGCTGGTGACCGGGTGTGGGGTGCAGCCGTCAAGCTCGCGCGTGACGGCGGCGTCGAAGGCGTGTCCGACGACGGGGACGAAGTCCACCTCCAGGTGAAGGCGCCTGGAAAGCAGGTGTGGCACGAGGTGTACCTCTGGCCGAACGAGCCGGATTGGGGCTGCGACTGCGGACTCCCGGGCGACGCGTGCGTCCACGCGACCGCGGCGGCGATCGCGCTCGACCAGTCCCGGAAGCGGGGCGACGGGCTGCCCGCGCCGTCGGTGACCCACAAGGTGCGCGTCCGGTACGAGCTCACGTCGAAGGGCGACGTGCTGTCGGTCAAGCGGGTCGCGCTGTACGCCGACGGCTCGACCGAGGGGCTGAACCGGGCGTTGGCCGAGCTGGACCTGATCGCGTCCCGGCCGGACGTGCAGGCCGAGGCCCTCCTCGCGCTCCAGCCGTCGGACGAGCTCGCCCCGGAGACGATCCGGCGGCTGATCTCGGTCCTCGACGCGGACGCCGACCTCCGGTTGGACGGCGAGCCGGTGCGGATCTCGTCGGATCCGGTGCTGTTCCGGGTCCGGGTCAGCGACGACGGCGAGGGGTTCCGGGTGGCCCTCGTGCGTCCGCCGGGGATGGACCGGCTGTTTCGCGGGGCGGCGCTGGTCGGCGGCACCCTCCGCCCGACCTCGCACGGCGAGCTGACCCCGGATCAGCGCCGGATGCTGGTCAAGGGCGTCACGTACGGCCCGGACGAGGTCGGCACGTTGGTGAGCGAGGTGCTGCCGAAGCTGGCCGAGCGGATCCCGGTCGACGTGATCACCGCCCGGATGCCGAAGGCGGACGCGCTGGTCCCGCGGGTGCTGGTCGACCTGAAGGAGCGGGCCGGCGGGCTCGAGGTCAACTCGTCGATCGTGTACGGCGATCCCCCGGTCGCGAAGATCACGCCCGCGGGCACGCTCGCGGTGCTGTCCGACACGGTGGTCCCGGCGCGCGACCTCGCCGCGGAGCGGACCGTCGCCCGGCAGTTCCTCGAGAAGACCGGGCTGACCGTCGGGTTCACCCGGCTGCTGCCCCCGTCGGAGGCGGCGCTGTTCCTCGGGGGGCGGCTCCAGAGCCACGAGGGGCCGGTCCGCGGCCACGTCGACCCCACCCGGTTCGAGGTCCGCGACGTGGAGCTCGCGCCCCGGATCGACGTGAAGGACGTGGGCGGCGAGTGGGCGCTCGAGGTGGGGTTCGGCTCGGACCGCGCGGCGGCGGACCCGAAGACGGTGCTCGAGGCGTGGCGGATGGGCAAGTCGCTCGTCCCCCTGATGGACGGCGGCTACGCGCCGCTCCCGGCGAAGTGGCTGGCCGAGCACGGGGCGCTGCTCCAGGAGCTGCTCGAGGCCCGCGACGCCCGCGGTCGGGTCCAGCGGAACAGCACCGCCGCCCTGATCGAGCTGCTCGAGGACACCGCGGCGGACGTCCCGCCGGATCTCGCGCGGCTCCGCCGGTTCCTCGAGGGCGGGGAGGGGCTGCCCGAGCCGACCGTGCCGCCCGGCCTGGTCGCGGATCTCCGTCCGTACCAGCGCGCCGGCCTCCAGTGGATGTCGTTCCTCCGCCAGATGGACCTGCACGGGATCCTGGCCGACGACATGGGTCTCGGCAAGACGGTCCAGGGCCTCGCCGCGATCCTCGAGGCGGGCGGGCGGAGCCTGGTGGTCGCGCCGACGTCGGTGTTGACGAACTGGCAGCGGGAGGCCGCCCGGTTCACCCCGTCGCTGTCGGTGAACCTGTTCCACGGCCCGGATCGCCAGCTCGATCCGAAGGCCGACATCACGCTGACCTCGTACGCGCTGCTCCGGATGGACATCGACCGGCTGCGGGCGACCGAGTGGACCTACGCGGTCCTCGACGAGGCCCAGGCGATCAAGAACCCGCACTCGCTGACCGCGCGGTCGGCGTTCGGGCTGCGGGCGAAGCACCGGCTGGTGCTGACCGGCACCCCGGTCGAGAACCGGCTCGAGGAGCTGTGGAGCCTGTTCCGGTTCCTGGTCCCGGGGCTGCTGGGCAGCGAGGCGGCGTTCCGGGACCGGTTCTCGCGGCCGATCGAGGTCGGCGACGACAAGGCGCGGCTCGCGCTCCGCGCCCGGGTGCGGCCGTACGTGCTCCGGCGGCTCAAGCAGCAGGTCGAGACCGAGCTGCCGCCGCTGACCGAGATCGTCGAGCGGGTGCCGCTCGAGGCGAAGCAGCGCGACGTGTACGACGCGGTCCGGCTCGCGGCCCGGCGCGACGTGCAGGAGCTGCTGTCGAAGGGCGGCCAGGCGACGATCCAGGTCCTCGAGGCGCTGCTCCGGATGCGCCAGGCGTGCTGTGACCCGTCGCTGCTCCCGGGCGACGTGGGCGAGGGTGCCGGCGCGGCGAAGCTCGAGCGGATGGAGGAGATCCTGGTCGAGGTGGTCAGCGAGGGCCACAAGGTGCTGGTGTTCAGCCAGTGGACCTCGCTGCTCGACCGGGTCGAGCCGCGGCTGCGCGAGCTCGGGATCGACTGGGTCCGCCTCGACGGCACCACCCGCGACCGCCAGGGCGTGATCGACACGTTCCAGTCGGCCAGCGGGCCGCCGGTGTTCCTGCTGTCGCTGAAGGCGGGCGGGTTCGGGTTGAACCTCACCGCGGCGGACTACGTGATCCACCTGGATCCGTGGTGGAACCCCGCGGTCGAGCGGCAGGCGACCGACCGCGCCCACCGGATCGGGCAGGACAAGCCGGTGGTCAGCTACAAGCTCGTGGCCGAGGCCACGGTCGAGGAGCGGATCCTCGAGCTGCAGGCCGCGAAGCGCGAGCTCGCCGACGCGGCGCTCGGCACCGAGGGCGGGTTCTTGCGGGCGTTGACCGCAGCCGAGCTGCGAAGTCTGTTCGAGGCCGCGTAGTGCGGGTCGTGTGCCTGTCGGACGTCCACAGCCGGTTCGCCGGGCTGGTCGTGCCGGACGGGGACCTGCTGGTGGTCGCCGGCGATCTGACCCGCCGGGGCACCCGCGAAGAGATCGGCGCGTTCGACGACTGGCTCGCGACGCTGCCGCACCCGCACAAGGTGGTGATCGCCGGGAACCACGACTTCGGGTTCGAGCGGGATCCGGCCGCCCGGACGTGGATCACCGCCGGGACCTACCTCCAGGACGAGGGGTGCAGGGTCGGCGGCCTGTCGGTGTGGGGCAGCCCGTGGCAGCCGCGGTTCTTCGACTGGGCGTTCAACCTCGACCGCGGCGCGCCGCTCGAGGCGGTGTGGGCGAAGATCCCGGTCGGGACGGACCTGCTCGTGACCCACGGCCCGCCGCACGGGATCCTCGACCAGTGCTTCGACGGCCGGTCGGTCGGGGACGAGGCGCTGCGCGACGCGGTGCTGCGGATCCGCCCGCGGCTGCACGTGTTCGGGCACATCCACGAGGCGTACGGCCAGCGTGAGCTCGACGGGATCCGGTTCGTGAACGCGTCGACCTGCTCGCTGGCGTACGTCCCGGACCAGGCGCCGATCGTGATCGACCTGTAGGGCGGCGCGGGGGTTGGAATCCGAGCCGGGGTGGACATATCGAACCCAGGAGGGACCGATGGCCGACACCCCGTTCGATCGCACCGTGGACGAGCTCGAGCTCCAGGCGTGGCTCGCGCGCGCCGAGTTCACCCACCCGAGCCTGCGCGATCCGCAGACCCGATCCGAGGCCGACGCGCTCGCGCGCCTGCGCGACGAGCTCCGGCTGCAGCTCCACCTCGGAAAGCTCGAGGCGAAGGAGGAATTCCAGGGCGTGGAGGAGCGGTGGTCCGCGCTGAAGCGGATCGCGTCGACCGCGGCGTCCGAGGCCGAGGAGAAGGTCCACGACGTGCTCGCTCAGATCCGCGATCGCTACACCCGCCTCCGCGGCTGACCGACACCGCGGATCGACCGGACCCGGTTCCGGTGGCGGTCGATTCGCGGTAGGCTGCAGGGAGTGCGGGTCGCCCACGCCGGGCGACGCAGGTGAGCGTCATGGCACGTGAGTCGGGTGGCGGTTCGGGTCCGGTGCGGGCACTGATCTTCATCGCGTTGGCGATCGCCGCGGGATCGTTCTCGCTGGTGATGCTGTACAAGTTGATCACCAGCTACCAGCTGAAGATCGACGAGGCGAAGCGCCCGGAGGACACCGTGATGGTGATCGTCGCGGCGCGCGACCTGTACCAGGGCGTCACGATCACCGAGGAAGACCTGTACGCGGTGCAGATCCCGCCGAAGTACCTGCCGGAGGGCGTGTTCCTGTCCCCCGAGCACGTGGTCGGGCGGATCCCGCGCGAGCGGATCCTCGCGAACGAGTTCGTCCGGGCCGATCGGCTGGCGGACCCCGAGTCCGGGGTCGGACTGAACGCGGTCATCCCGCGCGGGATGCGGGCGATCTCGATCAACATCTCCGACGGCGCGGCGCTGTCCGGGTTCCTGAACCCCGGCAACTACGTCGACGTGCTGGTCACGATCCAGCCGGACTCGGAGGACGTGAACAAGGCCGACAAGAAGCCAGAGACCCGCACGCTGCTCCAGGCGGTGTTCGTCCTCGGGGTCAACTCGCGGATGCAGAAGGAGACCAGCGACGAGGCGAAGGAGCGGCGCGGGTCGCAGAAGCCGTCGGTCACGCTGCTGGTGATGGCCGACCAGGCCGAGCAGATCGCCCACGCCGAGAACATGGGCGAGATCGTGCTCACCCTCCGCAACGACCTCGACGTGAACTTCTCCGTGCTCCCCGGGGTCGACATCGACGACCTGCGGAGCAAGCTCGAGGTCACGAAGAAGGTGGTGCGCCCGACCCAGAAGGCGAAGGGCCCGAACAAGCGGTGCCGCGAGTTCCAGATCATCAGCGGCGGCGAGAAGAAGGTGATCCTGGTCGACGAGAACGGCATCCCCTGCAACTGACGGGACTCGGCAGCGCGACGGGGAGGGGACGATGCCCCTGTGGAAGAGGCTGTTCGACGCCGACGGGATCCAGCGGCAGGACATCGACGCCGCGCTGACCGGGGTCGACGCCGCCACCGAACGGATCCTCCGCCTCCGCGCCGAGCTCGACCGCGCGAACCAGCGGATCGCGCGGCTCGAGGAGGTGGTCGGCGGGCTGTGCGGGTGGCTCGAGGCGAACAGCGGCCTCGACCGCGGCGCGCTGGCGGCGACGGTCGCCGGCAGGGGTCCGCCGGAGCTCGGCCAGGTCGCGTGCGCGTCGTGCGGCCGATCGTTCGATCCGGCGGTGCTGCTCGCCAGTGACGACGGCGCGGTGTGCGTCGGGTGCCACCTGTCGGGCTGACCCCGTGCCCGTGCCCTTGCCCGTCTCGCCCGCCGCGCCCCGTCCGTTCTGATCGGGGTGGGATCCGCCGGGCGCGCCGCCTCGCCCCGCGCCTCCGAGCGTTCGGCGACTACCCGCGACGCCCCCGGAGCCACCCGAGCAACCCGAGCGTCGCCACCGCCGACGTGGCCGACGCCACCGCGAACACCATCCCGGTGTCGAACCGCGCCAGCAGCGCCGTCGCGAGCCCGAGGCCGATCACCGGGCCCGCCCCGAACGCCGCCGCCGGGAGCAGGGCCTGGGTCGTGCTCCGGAGCGAGTCCGGCGCCCGCTCCGCGAACACCGTGGTGCCTCCCAGCCAGAACGCGCCGAAGTTGATCCCGTGCAGCGCCTGGGTCGCGACCAGCAGCACCGGGTCCGTCGTGACCGCGGTGATCGCGAACCGCGGCACCCCGACCGCGACCGCCGCCGCGAACAGCGGAACGGCGCCGAACCGCGCCAGCAGCCGCTCGCTGTTCGCCAGCACCACCCCGGCCACG
>JBEBJW010000336.1:0-6949 GCA_040079715.1 Myxococcota bacterium
CGGACGACAAGCGGCCGCCCATGTGCAGCGCACGGGCGACGAGACCCTCGCGCTCGATGATCTCGAGGTTCTTCAACGCCGCCGCGCAGGCCGTGGTGGCCATGACCGGAGGCCGAGGTGCTCGGGCGCGGCGACATCGCCGGGAACATCCCGAGCAGCTCGGACGAGTCGCCGTCGTCCGTCTTGACCCAGTGGACCTCGGCCAGCGCCACCGCCGCCGACGCCGCGGTCGCCTCGACGACCGACCCCGGGGTGTGATCGCGCCCGTCGAGCTCGTCGAGGACCGAGGTCGCGGTCCAGTCGTCGTCCCCGTCGTCCTCGCGGCGGCGGATCGCCCGGACCATCCGCTGGGCCGTGCGGGCGATCCCGCCGGTGATCGCGCCGACGCCGGCCCCGATCCGCCCGGTGATCTCGGAGAACACGGCGCCGCTGACGCCCTTCGCGCCGCCCGCCACGTCGCCGATCCGCTCGCCCGACCACTTCAGCCCGTTCTCGCCGACCCCGACCGCGCGGGACGCCATCGAGCCCCACCGGATCCGGAACAGCACCGTGACCGAGATCGCGGTGCACCCGAGCAGCACGAGCCACGCGCCGGTGGTGCCGGCGATCCCGGCCAGGCCCTGGGCGGTGAGCGCGCCGACCCACCCGCCGGGCGGGTAGACCTCGCCCGGACCGAACGCCAGATCGATCATCGACAGCGCGCCGAGGTACAGCCCGATCCCGGTCGAGACCTTCAGCGGATCGCCGAACCCGCGGCCGGCGAGCGCGAGCACGCACGCCACCATCCCGAGGAACGTGGCCCACGCCCCCACGCCGAGGACCTGGAACAGGAAGTCCGCGATCAACGCCCCGAGCGGGCCGCACGGGTTCTCGGTGGCGCCCGGACCGGGGTGGATCCACGTGGAGTCACCGGGCGAGTACCCGACGAGCGCGACCATCGCGAACGTCGACCCGCACAGCCCGGCGATCAGCGCGATCTCCCGCTGGTGCTCGGACACCACGGTGGTCACGCCCTCGAGCACGGTCAGTCGGGTTCGGGTCGTGGACTTGGCCACGGCGCCTCCTGTTCCCACTCTATCACGCGGGTTGACGCGTCATGGTTACCCCTGAAGTACCACCTCAGGGTTCGCTGTCCAGCGAATCGCCCCTCCCCTCCCCCGTCGACGACGGCCCACGCGGAGGTCGATCGCGAGGTCGACGTCGAGGTCCAGGTCGCGAGGTCGAGGTCCAGGTCGATCGCGAGGTCGATCGCGAGGTCCCGGCCCAGGTCGGTCGCGAGGTCGACGTCGAGGTCCGGGTGGGATCCCGAGGTCGCTCGCGAGGTCGACGTCGAGTCACCGCGCACGACACGACGCCGGCCGAAGTAGGGGTCGTGGACCGGCCGAGGACGAACGTTCGGTCCGCGGCACGTTCGGCACGACCTGGTCGGTCGTGCGGTCACCTACGCGCGAGCAGCCGGATCGGCATCGTCGCGGCCCGAGCGGCCGCGGAGCCGGTCAGTACGCGAACGTCGCCAGCAGGTGGATGTTCACGTCGTCGTACTCGACCGTGTCGTCGTCGGACGCGCGCTGCTGCCAGCCGACTCCGCCGCTGACCCGCGCCCAGTCGCTCGCGAGGTACGCGAGGTCCACCGAGACGCGGTTCACGGTGTCGTGCCGGGTGATCTCGCCGTTGTAGTCCTCGAACCGCAGCTCGTACCGGGCGGACGGGACGAGGTCGCCGAGGCGGCCCTGGTAGTCGACGAACAGCTCGTTGAGCTGCACGTAGTTCGTGAAGAACGACGACCGGAAGTCTCGGACGAACCCGACCGCGGCCGACGAGCCCTGGCGCTGCTCGACCGTGGGGGTGATCGAGTATCGGAGCTGGCCCTTGACCAGGATCCCGTCGCCGCCCGTCGCGTCGACCGCCGCGCCGGTGGCGCTCTCCGCCCCGCCGACGCCGTCTTCGTTGTACAGCGCCACGCCGTACCCGACCATCAGCTGGGCGAACAGCTTCTCGGTGAACCGCCCGTCGACCCCGCCCATCACCTTGACGTGGTTCGAGTTCGGCAGGGCGATCTCGGACCCGAACGCCTCGGCCGGGTTTCCGACGAGGGCGTTGGTCTGCCAGTCGTTCACCATCCACGACGCGTTGGCGACGAACGAGGTGCGCGGCAGGAACGCCCACTTGGCCGCGAGGGTCGGGCCGTAGGTGTTGCGGTTGTTCAGCAGGCGATCGTCGCCCGCGGTGACCGCGGTGGTGCGGAACGAGTCGAACGTCCAGGAGGCGCCGGGGACGATCTCGAGCGCGGGGCCCGGGTTCAGCCGGAGCCCGGCCGCGAGCACGTTCCGGAACATCGACATGTACGGGACGTCGGCGAGCTCGGCGTCGCTCCGGTAGTCGCGCAGGGCCATGTCGTCGGACAGCTTGAACCCGACCACGTTGCGCTTGAACGTGTTCGCGCCGGCCGACAGGGAGAACTCGTCGAACCGGTCGAGGTTCCCGATCCGCTCGGAGGTGGGGAGCGGGCTCGCGAGCTTGTCGTCCGCGACGAAGAAGTACTTCCTGAGGACCCACTCGCCGTCGAACTTGAACTCGTGGTCGTCGCCCTCGGCGATCGCGAGGATCCCGGGCGCGATGCGGAAGTTGGCGGCCGGGACGGCGGTGTTCTCGTCGCGGTACACGTTGGTGAAGTACTCGGCGCCGAGGTCGACGTCCGGTACGAGCTCCACGTCACCGGCGCGGATGTGATCGCCGGGCGCCGCCCACGCCACCGACGTTCCCAACCAGGCTGCAACGATGCTGATCACGATCCGATCCATGGGCTGTCGGCGAGTCCGGGTTCCGTCGAAGGTGCACCGTCGACGGAGCGCTGGGTGCCGTAGTGCGAAGTCGAGAGGCGCGGCGCCGCGGCGACCATCGGGTCGGCGCGACCGGCAGTGGAGCCGGCCCCGGCCCAGTGGCGGGCCGGGTACGGCCCGGGTCCTACAGGAACGGGCTGACCTGGGGCGGATCGAGGCCGATGTCGAAGTCGGTGATCGCGAGGTCGTCGAGATCGTCTTCGTCCGCCAGCGCGGACTCCCAGTCGACCAGGGTGGTGCCGGACTCGACCACTTGGTCCGACGCGCACCGCTGGGCTTCGGCGAGCAGCATCCGCGTCTTGGTCACGGCGACCGCGATCTTGCGGAACTCGTGGTTCGCCTGCTCTTCACCGCCGGCGGCGATCGCGTCGCGCATCATCACCTCGGCCGACTCGCTCACCTGGAGCAGCGCCCGGACCGAGGTCAGCCGGTTGATCAAGCACTCGATCGCCTCGGCGTCGGCATCCTTGCGGGCCTGCTCGAGCAGCCGGGTGATCTGCTTCTCGGCGTCGCGGATCTCCTCGTTGGAGGAGGTCGCGTAGGTGATCTTCTCGGCCGGGGTGGTGGTCGCGGTCCGCTCGAGGTCCGACGTGACCCCGGTGGGGTCCTGCGCCTGGACCGTGCCGGCGAACAGCACCGCCGACAGGCTCAGACCGGCGATCGTCGCGAGCACCCGACGGGACATCACCGGAATCCAGCCCCGAGCGGTCGAGCGGGAAATCTTCGGGGTGCTGAGCATGGGACCTCGTGCCGGAAAGCCGGAGCTGCCTCATGGTTACTTGGCGGAACCGCCCTGTCAACCGATAGTCGACCAGCCCGCCCGTTCGGCCGCGCCCCGACCGACTTGAGCCCAATATGTCGATCCCGGGTGAGGATCATCCGGTCGATCGGGTGGTCGCTCGGGTGACGACCACGCCGCGACCGGGAGCGCGACTGGCGTCCCGGCCCGACCCGGTCGATGTGGCAGCTCGAGCCTACTTCGGCTTGAACAGGAACGGCCAGGACATCCCGCCCTGAACATCCGGCGGGAACTCCCACCGCCGGATCTTCTTGACCACGCAGTCGGCCAGCGCCTGGTTCCCGGTGGTGTTGGCGATGATGTACGGCGCGCTCGACACGAGGCCGCCCGACACCGACCAGCCGACCTCGATCCGCCCTTCGAGCGTGGGGTCGACCTTCATCTCCTTCTCGTAGCAGTACTGGAGCTGCCCCTGGTACCGCCCGACGGTGGCCCGGACCTGGTTCTCGTCACCGGCGACGGTGTCGACCGACCCGGTGCCCGCCGAGACCCGCGGCTTGACCGTGACCCGCGGGCCGGCGACGCTGCCGCCCTGGCCACCGCCGATCTCGCCGACGCCGCCGATGTCCGCTGCGCCCGTCCCGCCGGCGTTGCCGGTCCGGGTGGCCGCCGACGCGTCCCCGGTGGCGCCAGCCGCGCCCTGGAGCGCGGAGTCGATGTCGCCGAGGCCCTGCTCCTCGTCGCTCCACAGGTTGGCGACGACGCCGCCCTTCGACTCGCCCTTGGTGCCGACGAACTTCAGCAGGATCGCCGACCCCGCGACGATGTCGTCCTTGGTGCGGGTGGCGCTCTTCTCGCTCTTCGCGCCCTTCGACTCCTTGCCCTCGGCCTCGCGCTTCTGCTCCTTGCCGCGATCCTCGGTCGGGGTGACCTCGGGCGGGAGCGGCTCGGGCTCGCGGATCAGGACCTTCACGTACTCCTGGGGCACGTCGTCGAGGGTGAACGCGACGGGCTCGGTCTGCCAGACCCAGATCGCGAGGACGATCCCGAGCGCGCTCCAGATCCCGAGGAACCCGAGGAACACCGGATCGTCTTCTTCGATCAGCCGCGGACGGAAGTCCATCTGCTGGATCGGCGTCACCGCCTTGACCGGAGGCGGCGCGACGAACTGGAACAGCACGGTGACCGAGTCGATCGTGATCTTGCCGCGATCCTGGTCGGACAGCGGGACGGTGGCCACGCCGTTGCTGGTCGCGGTCGACGGATCCTCGCTGAGCTTCTTCAGCTGGACGACCGCGCCGCCAGCCGAGATCTTTCCGACCATCTTGTCGGTGAACTGGAGCTGGTAGCCCTTGTTGGTCGCCTTGAACAGCGTGAATTCGCCTGCTCGGAGGTGGGTCTTCGGGAACACGAACGTGTTCTTCGGAGACTCCCCGATCGTGACCGACTCCCCCGGCTTGATCAGGCGCTCCTGGACGATGTTCCCGTCCTGGATGATGCCGATGCGGAGGACCTTCCCCTGACGGTTCTGCGCGGCCATCAGCTCTCCGAGCCTGCGGATCCGGGATCCCGGACGTTCCGTCCCTCGTACTGCTCGACCATCGACGCTCGTTCCGGTTCCAGGGTTCGGTGGAATTCCCTCCCGGAGGAGGGCGGACGGGAGTGGGGGAGGTCCCCTCACCCGCCGTCGTGTTCACGACGAGGTAACCATAGACCGGAACTCACCGCACCATCAACTCCCGGTACCCGCGCTCGTAACTTACCGCGTCGTCACGGGCAGTCCTGGCCGGTAATCGAGGCGGGATCGGCATACCAATCGCCGGACGGGGCGAGGTACAGCGGGAACTCCTCGCGGAGGCCGTGCTGGTCGAGCAGGTCCACGTAGGTCACGTCGGCGACGCCGTACCCGCCGGTGTACACGTCGTACCGCGACAAGTGCCCGTTGATGTCGTCGAGCGCCTCGTCGGTCCAGCACCCGTCGGCGGGGGGATCGTCCGCCGGAGGATCGTCCGCCGGGGGATCGTCCGCCGGAGGATCGTCCGCCGGCGGATCGTCCGCCGGAGGATCGTCCGGCAGGTCGATCACCTCGCCGCGGCGCCCGTTCGCGGTGAAGAACGTGGCGAGGGTCCAGGCGTAGTCGACGCCCTCGCTCGCGACGAACTGGATCTCGGCCCCGGCGCCGGTCCCGGCGGGCCACGCGTGCCCCATGTCGGCGGCGGAGATCCGCTGGACCCGCGGCCCCACGTCGTCGACGTGCTCGACCCCGGTCCCCTGCGGATCGTAGCCGTGGAGCGCGCTCACGTCGAACGGGGACTCGGTCAGCGCCGCGCCGCCCTCCCCGTAGATCGCCGCCATCACGTCGGCGTTGAGGTCGGCGTAGCCCTGGGCGACGGTGTAGTCCCGGGTGCCGGCGATCACGCTGGTCAGCTGGGTGTCGAACGCCTGGCGGTTCGCCCCGGCGAGGTTCGAGCAGGTCGCCTTCGCCGCGGACAAGGTGGTGCCGACGCTCGAGATCTGGAACGCGGAGGTGCCCACCGTCGGTCCGGCCGCGATCCCGACCCCGGAGAACACGTCCGGCGCGAGGCACCCCATCACCATCGCCATCCCTGCCCCGGACGACAGGCCGGCGATCCACACCCGATCCGGGTCGACGCCGAGGTTCGGGTCGCCGGTGATCGCGTCGACGAGGTCGAGGATCCGCCCGGCGTCACCGGTGGTCCGGCTGTGGTTCGCGCCGTAGTAGTTCCAACAGCCGGCGTACACCCCGCCGTTCGGGACCTTCGGCAGCGAGATCACCGCCCCGAACGCCTCGGACACCGACTGCCAGTCGACCCGGGACTTCAGGTCGGCCGGGGTCTGGGTGCAGCCGTGGAGCACGATCATCAGCGGCCGCCCCTCGGCCGGCACCGCTGCGCTCGGGACGAACAGATCGACCGTGACCCCGGTGACGGTCCCGTGGTTCCATCCAGCCCGTTGGAGCTCGGCCAGGCCCGCACCCGGCTCGTCGACCCCGCACCCGAGGATCATCGCCAGCCACATCTGCCCTCCCAGACGGGCAGGATACCCTGAGACCTGAACCGACTGTCAACTCAGCGAGCGAGAAACATCGAGGACCTACCTCGGTCGCCGAATATTACCGACTAGAACGGGGCGCGGTTCACGCTGTCGACGATCTTGTCGAGGAAGCTCTCGTCCAGCTTCAGCTCGTACGCCTTGTTCAGGTTCTCGCGCGAGATCACCACGGTGATCTCCGGCTTGAGCACCTCGCCGACGACGACGAACTCCTCGAACGTCTGCGGCGCAGCGCGTCCGCCGGACGGTACCGCCAGCGCGACCAGGATCAGCCAGCTCGAACGGCGCATCGTCACTC
>JBEBJW010000337.1:0-6948 GCA_040079715.1 Myxococcota bacterium
CCCGGTACACCGCCGGGACCGAGGCGTGCGCGACCGCGGATCGGCTGGCGGAGGCGGCGGCGGCCCACCGGGACCACGATCCGAACGTGGTCGGCCCAGACGACGCGGGGGCGGCGGCAGCGAGCCTGGCGGCCAGCGCGTGCGCGGAGCTGACCGAGGTCCCGCGGGACGCGCTGTTTCGGACGCACGGCGCGGTGAGCCACGCCCTCGGGTGGGTCGAGGCGAACGAGCCGCCCTCGATCGCGCTCGACCACGCGGTCGACCTGTGGGCGCTGTCGCTCGACCAGGCCCGCGCGGGATCGCTGGTGAACGCGGCGATCTGGCTGTCGCTCGCGGATCGCGCCGGCCAGACGGTCCAGCGGCTGGTGGTCGCGGGCGACGGCCCCACCGAGGCGGAGCTCGCAGCCGCGCGGGCCCGGATCGCGCGCCTCGGCGACGTCCGACTCGACCCGACCGAGCTCGAGGCCCGCGAGGACCTCGTCACCTGGGACCTGGTGACGGGCGTGATGCGGACGTCGCCGGCCGAGTCGTTCGGGCCGACCTCGGTGCGGGTCTGGATCCACGTCGCGGGCGCGCGGTGGTTCGGCGACCCGGAGCTGGAGGCGCAGGTCGACGACGGGGTGCGGACGGCGGCGAACCGCGCGTCGACCGCGGTGGACGTGATCGACGCCGTCGGCGAGCTGCGTGCCCACCCGCGGGTCGTCGCGGTCCGGTGCGCGCCGTGATCGGCGGGTGGCTCCGGCCCGCGATCGCCGCGGTCGCGATCATCGTCGGTGGAGCGGTGATCGCGCCGTGGCTGGCCCGGGTGGCGACCGCGCCGGAGATCGCGCAGCTCGATCGCGCGCGCTGACGGCGGGTCCGGGGTAGATCGGCGGGATGACCCTCCGACCGCTGGTCGCCGCCGGGGTCACCCCGGTCCTCGTGGCCGCGCCGACCGGCGTGGTCGTGTGGGTCCTCGAACGCCAGGCGGCGCTCCCCGGCCCCGGGGACCGCGGATACGAGACGGCGGTGGTGTTCGCCGCGCTCGCCGCCACCGCCGCCGCGCTGCTCGCGCTCGAGCGGTGGCTGCCGGCGGTCCCCGCGTGGAGCGATGGGTGGACCCGCCAGCTCGGGGTGGACCTCGCCCACGGCACGATCTCGGCGACCCTCGGCACCTCGGCGGCCCGGGTGGTCCTGTTCGGGCTGGTCGCCGCGGTGTCGGCGGGCGGCGCCGGGATCGGGGTCTGGCCTGCGGACTGGCCGCTGCTCGCGCAGCTCCCGCTCGCGATCGTGGTGTCGGACCTCGGGATGTACGCGCTGCACCGGGCGAGCCACGCGATCCCGGCGCTGTGGCGGATCCACGCGGTGCACCACAGCACCGAGCGGCTGTACACCGTGGCGAGCGGTCGGGTCCACCCGGTGTACTCGGCGCTGGCGGTGCTGTGCGCGACCGGTCCGATCCTGGTGCTCGGCGCGCCCCCGCCGCTGTTCGCGCTGCTGTCGACGTTCGTCGGGGCCGCGGGCCTGGTCCAGCACAGCAACGTCGCGCTCGACGCCCGGCCGGTCCGGTGGCTGCTCGCCACCGCCGACGCCCACCGGTGGCACCACGCCGCCGATCCGGCCGAGGGCGGGGTCAACTTCGGCAACACCCTGTCGTGGTGGGACCGGCTGTTCGGCACCTGGCGGGTCCCGGCGGGACAGCCCGCGGCGGTCGGCCTCGGCGACCCGTCGTACCCCCAGGGGTGGTTCGGCCAGCTCGTCGCCCCGTTCGTCCGCCGGGGATAGCCGTACCGATGCCTCACGTCGCGGTGATCGACCCCGGGCTGCGGGTCCCCGAGCTCGACTGCTTCAACCGGATGAGCCGTCGATCCCGGCTCCCCCTCACCTACCACCTCCCCGCCCTGTTCGGCCTGGACTCGCTCCGCGACGCCGGTGACGGCGCCGAGCTCGCCGGCATCGTGGTCCTCGGCAGCGGGGCCTCGGTCAACGACCGGGTGGCGTGGCTCGACGCCCTGTGCGACTGGCTCGGCCCGCGGCTGCGCGGCGGGGTCCCGGTGCTCGGGCTGTGCTTCGGCCACCAGCTGATCGCGCGGATCGGCGGCGGCACGGTCGGCCCGGCGTTCGCGGACGGCCGCAAGGCGAAGGGCCTCCGCGCGGTGTCGCTCGCGCCGGACCGGCTGTGGGGCGAGGCGCGCGCCGGCACGCTGCTCGTGACCCACGGCGAGGCGATCCACACCCTGCCGACCGGGTTCGCGATCGTCGGGTCGTCGGAGGCACTGGCGGTCGAGGTGATCGCCCACCACACCCTGCCGGTGTGGGGATTCCAGGCCCACCCGGAGGCGACCCCGGCGTTCGCGGTCAACAACGCCGTGCCGTTCGACGGTCCCCCCGCGGTGTTGTCGTTCGGCCACGGCCTGGTGGACGCGTTCCTCGACCACGTCGCCGACGGGGCCGGTTCGGCGGGGCGCGGTCTCGGGTAAAGTCCGGCCGGGTCCGTCCGAAGGCACCGCGTGGCCACGATCCTCGTCACCGGCGCGGCCGGGTTCATCGGGTACCACGTGTGCGAGGCGCTGCTCGCCCGCGGCGACCGGGTGATCGGCCTCGACGCGATGGTCACCGCGTTCGACCCGGCGCTCGCCGCGGCCCGGCTGGCCCGGCTCGACGGGCGGCCCGGGTTCGCGTTCGTCCGGGCGGACCTCGCCGATCGGCGCGCGATCGACGCCCTGTTCGCCGACCACGACCTCGACCGGGTGATCCACCTCGGCGCCCGGGCCGGGGTCCGCCAGTCGATCGCCGACCCCCGCGCGTACGTCGACAGCAACCTGGTCGGGTTCGTGAACGTGCTCGAGGGCTGCCGGCAGGCCGGGGTCGCCCACCTGACCTACGCGTCGTCGAGCTCGGTGTACGGCCTCGACACCGCGATGCCGTTCCGGGAGGACCAGCCGACCGACCACCCGGTCTCGCCGTACGCCGCGACCAAGAAGGCGAACGAGCTGCTGGCGCACACCTGGTCTCACCTGCACCGGCTGCCGACCACCGGGCTGCGGTTCTTCACCGTGTACGGCCCGTGGGGTCGGCCGGACATGGCGCTGTTCCTGTTCACGCGCGCGATCCTCGACGGGCGACCGATCGACGTGTTCAACCACGGAGACATGGCGCGCGACTTCACCTACGTGGACGACATCGTCGACGGCGTCCTCCGCGCGTCGGATCGGCCGGCGACGCCGGATCCCGGGTGGTCCGGCGACGCGCCCCACCCCGGCCGGTCGAGCGCGCCGTACCGGCTGTACAACCTCGGCAACACCACGCCGGTCCCGCTCGGACGGGTGATCGGGCTGCTCGAGCAGGCCCTCGGGGTGCGGGCGATCCTGAACCACCGGCCGCTCCAGCCCGGCGACGTGAAGGCGACCTGGTCCGACACGTCGGCGATCGCCGCCGACACCGGGTTCGCGCCCACCACCCCGATCGAGGTCGGGATCCCGCGGTTCGTGGCCTGGTACCTCGACCAGTACGGAGGCAATCGGTGAAGATCGCGATGGTCGGGGCGGGGTACGTCGGGCTCGTGTCCGGCGCGTGCTTCGCCGAGTTCGGGCCGGACGTGGTGGTGGTCGACACCGACGCGGACAAGATCGCGCGGCTGACCCGCGGCGAGATCCCGATCTACGAGCCCGGGCTCGACGCGCTGGTCGCGTCCGGGGTCAAGGCGGGGCGGCTGACGTTCACCACCGACCTCGCCGGGGCGGTCGGCGGGGCGGACGCGGTGTTCATCGCGGTCGGCACCCCGTCCCGCCGGGGCGACGGGCACGCCGACCTCCGGTACGTCGAGGCAGCGGCGATCGAGATCGCGCGGGCGCTGCGCGACTACACGGTGATCGTGACCAAGAGCACCGTCCCGGTCGGCACCGGTCGGCGGGTCGCGGCGCTGATCCGCGAGGTGCGCCCCGACGCCGCGTTCGACGTGGTGTCGAACCCGGAGTTCCTCCGGGAGGGCTCGGCGATCGACGACTTCCTGCGGCCGGACCGGGTGGTGTTCGGCGCCGAGTCCGAGCGGGCGGAGAAGCTGATGCGGGCGCTGTACCGGCCGCTGTTCCTGCGGGACACCCCGATCGTGTCGACCACCCTCGAGACCGCCGAGCTGACGAAGTACGCCGCGAACGCGTTCCTCGCGACCAAGATCACGTTCATCAACGAGATCGCCGACCTGTGCGAGCGCGTCGGGGCGAACGTCCAGGACGTGGCGCGCGGGATGGGGCTCGACGGGCGGATCGGCAGCAAGTTCCTCCACCCGGGCCCGGGCTACGGCGGGAGCTGCTTCCCGAAGGACACGGTCGCGCTGACCCGGATCGGCCAGGAGGCCGGGGCGCCGCTCCGGATCGTCGAGACGGTGGTCCAGGTGAACGACACCCGGAAGGCGTCGATCGCGTCGCGGGTGATCGCGGCGTGCGGCGGGCGGATCCGCGGCGCGACGGTCGGGATCCTCGGGGTCGCGTTCAAGCCGAACACCGACGATCTGCGCGACGCGCCGAGCCTGGCGCTGATCCCCGCGCTCCAGGACGCCGGCGCCCGGATCCGGGCCCACGACCCCGCGGCGATGACCGAGGCGGCCCGCCAGCTCGCCGGGGTGACCTGGTGCGACGACCCGTACGCGGTCGCGGAGGGCGCGGACGCGGTGGTGCTGCTGACCGAGTGGAACGCGTACCGGGCGCTCGATCTGGAGCGCCTCGGCGCGGCGATGGCGAGGCGGGTGCTGGTGGACCTCCGGAACGTGTACCGGGCGGACGAGGTCGAGGCGGCCGGGTTCCGGTACGCGAGCCTCGGACGCCCGAGAGGTTGACTCGGAGGTCGACCCGAGCCGGTCGAGCCGGCGCGATCTGCGGTTATGGACCCTGGTACGGAGGCAGCCCGTGCCCGCTTGGACCCTCGAGCGCGTCCACATCGAGAACTACCGGTCGATCCTGCGCTCGACGATCGAGCTGAGCGACGTGACCGTGTTGGTGGGCAGAAATGCCGCAGGGAAGTCCAACATTCTCGATGCAATCCAATTCATGGGCGATGCGATTCGTCAGGGGCTGCCGGCAGCCCTGGACGGGCGCACTCGGCTCGGGCGCCTCAGCTTCGGCGCGAGCATCGCGTCTGTTCCGGGTGGGATCCCCCAAGAGCTCCGCCTGGAGGCCGTGCTCTCCAGGTCCGGTGAACCCGGCCCGCCTGGCCCGCAGCAGGTTTCGTACGGGTTTGCGTTGGCACCGGAACGGTCGTTCGCAGTGGTCGAGGAGTGGATGGCGGAAGACGGGAAGATTGCGTCCCTGATCCGCGGGGGTCGTTGGGTCAAGGGCCTCGCCAGCACACAGGCGTTGCCGACGGACCGGCTGGTGCTTCCTTCCCTGTCGACAGCGGCGCCGTTCGATCAGCTCAATCACATCCGCACGCTCGCGCCGAACCCCGAGTTGATTCGGCCGCCGCAGGAGAACACCCCCGAGGTCGTGTTGAATCGCCAAGGCACGAACCTGTACCCGTGTTGGGGTCGGCTCCAGGCCGACCACAAGGAGCTTGCTGAGCGCGTGGCGCTGCTGTTCGGCCAGATCGTCCCGAACGCGGCCAGAATCCAGCACAAGTCGATGGGTGCGTACTCCGGGATCACCGTCGGAATCAAGAGCTCGCCCGGGATGTCGTCTCCACAGGACGGTGCCCGTTTGTCGGATGGTTCCCTGCGAGCTCTCGCACTCCTCGTGGGTTTGTACCAGCCGGTTCCCCGCCTCGTCACCGCGATCGAAGAGCCTGAGAACTACATCCATCCGTTCGCGGTCGAGCGGCTCCTCGATGCGCTGGTCGGCGCGCCCGATCGTGGTCAGTTGCTGTTGACCACGCAGTCGCCGACTGTACTCGACGCCGCCGCCATCCGAACGGAGATGCTGCGCGTGGTGGAGTTCCGTGATGGCCACACCCAGGTCGGAACACTCGCCGAAGCGGTGGCGAACGATCTACGGTCTCACCTCGTCACCGGTGGCGAGCTGCTCGGCGAGGAGTTCCTAGCCATGGAACCCACATCCCCCTCCCAGAGCCTGCGTCCGGACGTCTCCTGATGTCCGAGATGGCGCTGGTGGTCAGCGGTCACGGCGAGGTCGAGGCTTGCCCCATCCTGGTCCGGCGCATCTCCCACGAGCTTCTCGGCTGCTTCGACCTCCGAGTTCGCCGGCCGATTCGAAAGCCCGAGAGTGGCCTGCTCAAGGAGGACAGTGACCTGCTGTCCAGGACCCTGCTCCGCGAGAGCCGTGGTGCGGGAGCGATCCTGGTCCTCGTCGACAGCGAAGACGGGGCGCCGTGCACCGACGGCCCCCGCCTCCAACGACGCTGTGATGCCGCTTGCTGCCATGTTCCAGTGACGGCAGTTCTCGCCTACCGGGAATTCGAAACCTGGTTCTTGTGGGATGCGCTCAATCTGTTCGGCCGCGCGCCAGATTTCCCTCCCGAGCGGCGACGCGATGCGAAGGACTGGATCCGTCGGCAGCGACGCTTGGGATACAACCCAGTGGCTGACTCACCGGGTCTCGCCCAGCTGATGGACCTGGAACGCGTCGCAGCCAACTCCGACTCGTTCGGGTGTTCGTCGACCGGGTCAGAGCCCTGATCGACCGAATGTCCGATCCGTAGGTCGGATCGGCTGCTCGACTCCGTCTCAGTCCCCACCGGGCCCGACGAACACCTCCGAAGGGCAGAACTGGTACCGGGTCGGGAGCGGCCCGCCGTCCGCCGCGGCGACCGTCTTCGCGGCGAGGTCGAGCCGGAGCCGCGCGCCGTCCGCGTCCTGGATCACCGCCTGCTGCCCGGCGTGCTCGACCACGGTGATCGTCCGGGTCGGGTCGTTCGGCCCCCCGTCGAACGCCTTCTCGCCCGGCGCGGTGTTGCCGACCTTCCGGCTCCACTTGTTGCAGGCCTGGATCTGCGCCCGGAAGAACGCCTCGACCGCTGCGT
>JBEBJW010000338.1:0-6925 GCA_040079715.1 Myxococcota bacterium
GGCGTGGGTCGCGACGTACGCGGCGTCGACGGTCAGGTACGGCGCGGCGGGCGCCCCGGCCTCCGACACCACCGGCAGCGGGGCGGCCGCGATCGGGCGGGTGATCTCCGCCGCGAACCACGGGCCGTTGATCACGAACGCGACCTGCCCTTCCTGGTACAGCCGGGTCACGAGCTCGACGGTCGGCTGCTGCGGGGCGATCCCCTCGTCGACCGCGAGCCGGCGGGAGAACGCGAGCGCGCGCACGTGGGCGTCGCCGTCGAGCTGCGCGGTCCCGTCCGCCTCGATCGCCCGCCCGCCGAACGCGTGGAGGAACGCGCCGTAGAAGTACGCGTCGGTCGCCGGATACGCGAGGCCGTACCCGCCGTCCCGGGTCAGGTCCCGCGCGGCGGCGATCAGCGCGTCGGTGGTGGTCGGGACGACCGAGACCTTCGTGGGATCGTACAGCAGCACGATCGACTTGAACGCGAGCGGGACGCCCCACACGCGCCCGTCGAGCTGGACGGCGTCGGCGGTCGCCGGCCGGTGCCCGTCGAGCGGGGCGGTCCACGGCTCGACCAGCCCCATCGGGACCCACTTGCCGAGGTTGACGTGCGCGGAGACGAACAGGTCCGGACCGTTCCCGCGCGGGATCGCCGTCTCGACCTTCCCGTCGAACGCCCCGAACGGGATCGCCACCGTCTCGACCTCGACCCCGGCCCGCTCGCCCCAGGTGCGCGCCGCGACCTCGATCGCCTCTCGCTCCTCGCCACGATATGCGTGCCAAACGGTGAGGTCTGCGGCGAACGCCGCTCCGAACTGCGAGAGCCAGACCACCGGGACTCCGCTCGTCAGGGGCCCGCCTGGTAACACCGGGTCCGCGAGCGGCCACCGGCCGACCCAGGACGATCGACCGACCGGACCCAGTCCGACCCACCCACCGGAGGCCCAGTGCCGATCCCGACCACCCTCGTCACCGGCGCGCTCGGCGTCGGAAAGACCACCGCGATCCTCGGGCTGCTCGGCCACCGCCCGCCCGGCGAGCGGTGGGCGGTGCTGGTGAACGAGTTCGGCCGGGTCGGGATCGACGGGCCGATCCTCGACCAGGCCGCGGGCGCGGGCACCGGGGGACTCGAGGTCCGCGAGATCGCCGGGGGCTGCATCTGCTGCACCGCGAACGTCCCGCTCCGGGTCGGGTTGACCCAGCTCGTCCGCGAGCTCCGGCCGGACCGCCTGCTGATCGAGCCGACCGGCCTCGCCCACCCGGCGTCGGTGGTCGACGCGGTCCGCGCGCCCGGCCTGCGCGAGTCCCTGGCGCTGCGGGCGACGATCGGCCTGTTCGACCCGGCGCGGTACCTCGCCACCGTCGACGACCCGCTGTACGCCGACCAGGTGCGCGCGGCGGACGTGGTGGTCGGAAACTTCGCCGATCGGACCGCGCCCGAGGTGCTCGAGCGGTTCCAGGCCGCGGCGGCCGCCGCGTACCCGCCCCCGTTGCGGATCGTGCTCACGTCGTTCGGGGCGCTCGATCCGGCGCTGCTCGACCTCGAGCCCGCCCCCCGGTCGACCCTCCGGATCGTCGCTCCGGCCGAGGTCACCGCGCACGAGCTCGGGTTCGTGTGGCCACCGGAGCGGGTGTTCGTGCTGGACGGGCTGCAAGACGTGCTCCAGCGGCTGGTCCGACCGGGCCCCCTCCTCCCGGACGGCGCGCTGCGGCTGAAGGGCGTGTTCCGGACCCCGCGCGGGTTCCTGCTGGTCCAGGCGACGCCGGACACGATCCGGTTCGAGCCGCTGGGGTGGCGGCGCGACAGCCGGGTGTCGATCCTCGCGTCGGCTGCGGCCCCCGATCCGGACGCGGTCGAGGCTGCGTTCGAGGAGACCTGCAGCGTCAGCCCGCGGTGACCTTCCCGGCCCGGTGGAACACCGCCGGCACCTGGTCCGCGTCGATCGGGCGGGAGAACAGGTACCCCTGCGCCAATTGGCATCCGGCGGCGCGCACCTGATCGAGCTGGTGCTGCGACTCGACCCCCTCCGCCACCACCCCGAGCTGGAGCAGCCTAGCCAGCGTCACGATCGTCTGGACGATCGAGGTGCTCATCCGGTCGTCGCCGAGCAGCCGGACGAACGACCGGTCGATCTTCAGCCCGTCGACCTGGATCCGGTGGAGGTACGACAGCGACGCGAACCCGGTGCCGAAGTCGTCGAGGTACAGCGACACCCCGAGCTCGCGCAGGCGGCCGATGCACGCGTCGGTGGTCGTGTCGAGCTGCATCAGCGCGGTCTCGGTGATCTCGAGCTTGATCTGGCTCGGGGAGACGCCGGTCTCGGCGAGGATCCCGGCGACGATGTCCGGGAACGCCGGGTCGGCGAACTGACGACCGGACACGTTGACCGCCATCGTGCACCGGGCGAGCTCGGGATCGGTCCGCTTCCAGGCCAGGATCTGACGGCAGGCCTCCCGCAGCACCCACTCCCCGATCGGCACGATCGCGCCGGTCTCCTCGGCGAGCGGAACGAACTGGTCCGGGTGGACCCGCCCGAACCCGGGTCGATCCCACCGGACCAGCGCCTCGAGCTCGACCACCCGGGTGCTGCCGGCGTTGACGATCGGCTGGAACTGGAGCCGCAGCTCGCCCCGCTCGACCGCCGACCGCAGATCGTTCTCCATCCGCCACCGGGCGACGGCGGTGGTGTGCATCGACGGGTCGAACAGCTCGTACCGACCGCGGCCGCCGGCCTTCGCCCGGTACAGCGCGGTGTCGGCGTCGCGGATCAGGTCCTCGGCGCGGAGGTACCCCGACTCGCTCGTCGCGACGCCGATGCTGGCCGAGGTGAACAGCACGTGGCCGGCCACCTCGAACGGCTCCGCCAACAACGTCAACAGCCGATCCGCGACCCGGACCGCCGCCGCGCCGTCGAGGATCTCCTCGAGCAGGATCACGAACTCGTCGCCGCCGACCCGGGCGAGCACGTGGTCGCGGGCCACAGTGTCGCTGAACCGGACCGAGCGGGCGATCCGGTCGCCGATCGCCACCAGGAGCTGGTCGCCGGCGACGTGCCCGAGGCTGTCGTTGATGTCCTTGAACCGGTCGAGGTCGAGGTACAGCAGGGCGAACCGGTACTGCCGATCGCGGACCTGGCGGGCGATGCACCGATCGAGGCGATCGGTCAGCAGGACCCGGTTCGCGAGGCCGGTGAGCCCGTCGTGGAGCGCGTCGTGGCGGAGCTGCTCCTCGACCAGCTTCCGGTCGGTGATGTCGGCGTGCGAGCCGGCGGCGCGGATCGGCCTGCCGATCTCGTTCCGAACCACCACCCCGCGGCACAGGAACCACCGATCGTGGCCGTCGCCGTGGATCGCCCGGAACTCGAACCCGAAGTGGCTGGTCGACCCTGCGAGGTGGCGGGCGACCTCCTCGCGGACCCGCTCGGCGTCGTCGACGTGGACCCGGTCGAACCAGTCGGACGGTCGTCCGGTGCGGACCGGGGGCAGGCCGAGCATCGCCCACCACCGGTCCGACAGGTACAGCTCGTCGGTCATCAGGTCCCAGTCCCACAGCCCGTCGTTGGCACCCGCGGCCGCCACCGCGTACCGGCTCTCGCTGACCCGGAGCGCGATCTCGGCCCGGCGCCGCTCGGCGACCTCGGCCTCGAGCCGGTGGTTCGCGGATCGGAGGTCGGTGGTCTGCTCGGCCACCATGCTCGACAGCTGGGACAGCTTGAGGTGCGCGTGACGGGTCAGCCGCCACTTCTCGGTCAGCGCGCACGCGAGCTGGCACACCTCGGCGGTGTCGAACGGCTTCTTCAGGATCAACAACCGATCCGACGCGCCGAACCGCCGGAGGATGTCCTCCCACGAGTAGTCCGAGTAGGCGGTGCAGATCACCACCTGGATGTCCGGATCGACCTCCCACAGGTGCTCGATCGTCTGGACCCCGTCCCACCCGGGCGGCATCCGCATGTCGACGAACGCGAGCGAGTACCGACGGCCCTCCGCGAGGGCCTCGCGGACCCGTTGGCAGCCCTCCTCCCCGGAGTAGGCCGAGTCGAGCTCGTACGCGACCTGGACCGACTCTGCGGGCGCCTCGCCGAACAGCTCGGCCTCGAGCGAATCGAGCGCGCTCCCCTGGCGATCGGGGCGCTCGAGGATCTTGCGGAAGTCCTGATGGATCGAGCGGGTGTCGTCGATCACCAGGATCCGGCGGTTGGGCTCGTTGGTCACGCCGCCACCTCCGCCGACCGGACGCGGGGGATGTCGAGGACGAACCTGGCGCCGTGTCCGAGCCCGTCGCTGTGGACGCTCAGCGACCCGCCCATCCCGCGCGCCGCCAGCGCGGAGGTGTGCAGCCCGAACCCGTGGCCGTCGCGGCGGGTGGTGAACCCGTGCTCGAACACCCGACCGAGGTGTTCGGCGCCGATCCCGACGCCGTCGTCGGCCACCTCGAACCGGACCCGATCCGGGTCGGCCGGATCGCGGATCACCGAGACGCGTACGGTGCGGCGCCCGGTGTCCTTCGCCTCGACCGCGTGCCGGGCGTTGCTCAGCAGGTTGACCAGCACCTGGAGCACCTTGTGCTTGTCGAGCATCACCGGCGCCGGGTCGACCGTCCGCTCCACCGTGACGCCGGGCGCGTCTCCGAGGGTCATCCGGACCGCGTCGTCGACCAACGCCCGGGGGTCGACCTCCTCCGCCGGGATCGCCGCGCCGCTGGCATACACCTGCTGCTGGCGGACGATCTGCCGCACGTGGTCGACGTTCCGGGTCAGCGACTCGAGCTCGGCGAGGATCGCCAGGTGCTCGGACCGGAGGTGCTCGTCGAGCTGCCGGAGGTACGCGGGGACCTGGCGGCCCTTCGGGTCGGTCCCGAGGAACGCGGGCAGGTCCTGCTGGTGGGCGTCGAGCAGCCCGACGACCCGCCCGAGGCCCCCGACCCGCGACCGCTTGACCAGGTCCTGGACCACCGTGGCGGACACGTTGAGGCTGTTCAGCACGTTGCCGACGTTGTGCAGCACGCCGATCGCGACCTCGGCCATCCCGGCCTTCCAGGCGACCTCGACCAGCTTCCGGTGCGCGACCTTCAGCTCGGCGGTCCGCTCGACCACCCGCAGCTCGAGCGACGCGTTGGCTTCGGTGAGCTGGTCCCGCGCTGCGCGGAGGCCTTCGCGCGCCCCGGCGAGCCCGCGGGCGGACCGCGCGACCTCGGCCTGCATCGTGTTGAAGGACTCGGCCATCGCCCCGAGCTCGTCGCGGGACTGCGTGTGGACCGGGACGAAGTCGACCCGGGCGTGGGCGGCGTCGAGGTCTCCGGCGGACAGCGCCTCCATCGCGCGCGCCAGATCCGCCAGCGTCCCCGACGCCAACCGCTCGGCCGCGTGGGTGACCTGGACCGCAGAGTGGGCGATCATCCCCGGGAGCACGAGGCCGACCGAGATCGTCAGGATCGCGACCGCGACGAAGATGTCCTCGAGGGCGGTCACCAGCGGGCGGGCCGCGTCGTCGACGTTCGACACCGCGAGCAGGTACCCGGCGGCGTCGAGCACCAGCACCAGCAGCATCGCGCCCGTGAGCTTGACGTGCAGCGACCGGAACACCTCGTTCCGCCCGTCGACCTTCGCGTCGACGTACTTCCGCCACGCGTACAGCGCAGCACCGCTGTAGGCGAGGGCCACCCCGAACAGCACCGTCGGCAGGCCGAACTGCTGGAACCCGAGCACCGTCGACATCCCCCACACGAACGCCGACACGAGCCCGGCGGTGATCGTCCAGTCCGGGGCGCGGTACAGGCGCGGGTGGTCGGGCTGGTCGCGGCGGAGCAGCCACACCGCGACGCTCGGGAGCGAGATCCCGATCAGGTAGGTGAAGTCGGCGGCGGCGATCATCCACACCGGGTCGCCGGCGAGCAGGAACGCGATCGCGGCGGTCGCGGTGAACGTGATCGCGACCCACGGGCAGTCGAACCGGTTCCGGCGGGAGAACACCTCGGGCAGCAGCCCGTCCTCGGACAGCTGCGACAGCGTGCGCGCCACACCCGTCAGCGGAGCCAACGTGCCGTGGAACATGTTGAACATCATGAACCAGATCGCGGCCGACTTCGCGAGCGACCCGAACAGCGGCGCGAACACCGGACCGAGTGTGATCGCGAGGTCGCCCGACAGCCCGTCCCGGCCGATCGTGCCGAGCCACACGACCGGGATCACCAGGAAGTACAGGCAGGCCATCCCGAAGCTCGCCCATACCGCCCGCGGCACGTTCTTCTGCGGATCGATCGTCTCGCCGACGTGGCACAGCGACGCCTCGAACGCAGGCGCCGCGAACCCGACGAGGTACAGCCCGGCCATCGCGCTGGTCACCTGGCCGAACAGACCCGGGAACGGCGTCTCGAGCTGGAAGTCGAACGCCTGGTGCCAATCGACGCGGCCGGTGACGACCGGGATGAACGCCGCCAGGAACGCCAGCACCCCGGAGATGGTGGCGATCGGCATCGCCAGCCGCGCCGGCCACCACACGCCGAGCAGGTTCACCGCGGTGAACGTCAGCACGATCCCGACCGCGATCGGCGGGACCGGCACCGACGGCAGGAACCACTGGTGGAGCGCGGACGCCGACAGCAGCGCGCCGATCCCGCAGGTCGGGACCCACCCCCACCAGTACGCCATCCCGGTCAGGTTCCCGAGCACCGGCGCGTACGGCCGGAACGCCTCTCCGCAGGTCGCGGCCAGGCCTCCGACGCGGTTCGGCCACATCAGGGTCAGCTCGATCCACCCCGGCGCCGCCAGCAGCGACAGGACCAACCCGACGATCAGCAGCGGCACGGCGGCCGTGCCCTGGCCGGGGATCGCGCCCTGGCCGATGATCAGCGCGCCGACCAGGAACAGGCTCTGGTTGCTTCCGCCCATCGCGAGCGCGGCGGTCCCGAACCAGCCGATCTTCCGGGGGTGGGGAGCGAAC
>JBEBJW010000339.1:0-6915 GCA_040079715.1 Myxococcota bacterium
TTCGGTGTCATCGGTTGTGCCGTCGGATCTTGATGTTCCACGCGTTCGGCCCGGTTCGGACGCTGCCGTTCGTGGTCCGGTCCGTGGAGTTGACCTACGAGGAGCGGCCGACGGTCAGCACGTTGTCGTCGGCGCAGACCAAAGGCTGGCGATGGACCGGCACCGCCTATGATCAGGCGACGCTGCCGGCGGTGTCCCTGTCGTACGCCCAACCGACGATCGACCCGTCGATCCGGCTCGTCGGCGGCATCGGGGGGTTCAGCCCCCGCCAATGGCGGTTCGCCGATCTGGACGGCGAAGGACTGACCGGGCTGCTCACCGAGCAAGGCCAGTCCTGGTGGTACAAGCGAAACGAAGGCGACGGGACGTTCGGCCTCGCCCGCCAGCTTTCCACCCGCCCGAACGCTGCGCTCGGAGCTCCGGGGACGCGCCTCGTCGACGTCGACGGCGACGGCACCCTCGATCTGGTCTTGCTGAGGCCCGGGGTGGCCGGCTTCTACGCCCGGGACGACGGGGGTTGGAAGGACTTCCGCTCGTTCCGCCGCGTGCCGAACGTCGACCCGGACGACCCGCGGGTCCGGTGGATCGATCTGAACGGGGACGGGCACGCCGACCTGATGAAGACCGACGGGGAGGCGTACACCTGGTGGCCGTCCGAAGGGCGGGACGGGTTCGACGCGCCGATCCAGGTGCGGATGCCGAACGACGCGGACAAAGGTCCGAGGCTGGCGTTCGCCCGCGACGGGGAGCAGATCTTCGTCGCCGACATGACCGGGGACGGCCTGCCGGATCTGGTCCGGGTGATGAACGGGAACATCTGCTACTGGCCGAACCGGGGCCACGGCCGGTTCGGGTCCCGGGTGCAGATGAAGGGGGCGCCGCGCTTCGACCACGAGGGTTCGTTCGATCCGTCGCGGATCCGGCTGGCGGATGTCGACGGGAGCGGCCCGACCGACCTGTTGTATCTCGGGCCCAAGGGCGTGACGATCTGGTTCAACGAGTCGGGGAACGGGTTCGGGGCCCCGACCGAGCTGCGGACGTTCCCGTCGGTGGCCGCGCCCAATGACGTGCAGGTGGCGGATCTCCTGGGGGACGGCACGTCGTGCCTCGTGTGGTCGTCGCCGCTGTTGTCCGAAGGCAGCCGGCCGTTGCGGTACGTGAGGTTGATGGCCGAGGGAAAACCCTGGCTGCTGAAGACCGTGACGAACGGGCTCGGACGGGAGACCCGGCTGTCCTACACTCCGTCGACCGCGTTCTACCTGGCGGACCGGAGGGCGGGCACGCCCTGGGCCACCCGGTTGCCGTTCCCGGTGCACTGCCTGTCGAAGCTCGAACAGGTGGATCACCTCACCGGGTGGCGGTTCGTCAACACGTTCGCGTACCACCACGGCTACTTCGACGGCGAGGAGCGCGAGTTCCGCGGCTTCGGACTGGTCGAGCAGTGGGATACCGAGACCGTCTCCGACTACGAGGATCCGGACCAGGCCGACCCCGAGCTGGTGGTCGCGCTGCCGCCGGTGCGGACGAAGACCTGGTTTCACACCGGCGCCTGGACCCAAAAGGCGACCCTCGGTGAGGCCTACGCCGCCGAGTACAGCGCCGCCGACCCCGCTGCGATCCGCGTCTCCGAGCCCCTGTTCCCGGCAGTGCTGACGCCCGCCGAGCAGCGCGACGCGCACCGGGCGCTGAAGGGGAAGATGCTCCGGCAGGAGGTCTACGCCGAGGACCAGCAGGGTAACCTCGCCAGGTTGTACACGGTGGCTGAGCAGGCGTACGCGGTGGTGCGGCTGCAGGCTGCCCACGGTGTACGGCCGGCGAGCTTCCGGGTGGACAGCCCCGAGTCGCTGTCCGCCGCCTACGATCTCGACCTCACCTCCGGGAGCCCGGACCCGCGGGTGATCCACACCCTGTCGTGGGACTTCGACGCCTACGGGATGGCAGGGGCGTCCGCGACAATCTCCTACCCCCGCCGTGGGGTCGGTCACGATGCCGAGCAGCTCGCGCTGACCGTGGTGGTCACCGAGAACGTCGTGATCAACCAGGACGACCCGAGCGCCGACCGGTGGCACCTCGGGGTCCCGGCACGAACGCGCACCTGGGAGCTGACCGGCACGCCGGTGTGGAACGAGACGACCCACCCGGCGGCGTCGATCGCGGTCGCGGTCTCGTTCGAGAGCGCGACGTCCTGGACCTACGAGCAGACCCCGAGCGGGTCGGGTGCCCACAAGCGGCTGATCGGGCACCAGATCACGCGCTACTGGGACGACGCGGTGTCGGGCCCGATTTCGATGGGCCAGCTCGGCGCGCGGGCGCTGGTGTACCAGCGGTACGCGCTCGCGTACACCAGCGGGCTCGTCACGGCGCTGTACGGCACCCGGGTCGGGGCGGCCGAGCTCGACGAGGGCGCCTACGAGGACGACCCGGAGGGGACGGGACCCACGACGGACCGATGGATCCCGTCCGGCCGCACGACCCCGTCCGCGTCGGGCTTCTTCCAGCCGACGACCCACACCGACCCGTTCGGCAACCCGACGACACTGCTGTGGGACGGCGACTTCCTGGCTGTGACCCAGGTCACTGACCCCGTGGGGATGGAGGTCACGGCCGAGATCGACTACCAGCTGCTGCAGCCCTGGAAGATCACCGACCCCAACGGAACCGAGAGCCGGGCCACCTTCGACCCGCTGGGCCGCGTGCTCACCACCGCGGTCAGCAATGGCACCCACGGTGACCAGGGCACGGCGGTGAGCGGCGAGTTCACCTACGAGACCGACCGGTGGTCCACGAGTCGGCTGCCGACCCGAGTGCACGTGCGGATGCTGAAAGCGCACGGCGGCACCGACTGGCAGGAGTCGTGGGTGTACTCGGACGGCGGCGGCAACGTCGTGAAGACCAAGGTCCAGGCGGCGGCGGGCGACGCCCCGGCGCGAGACCCGGTCACGGGCGAGCTCGTGTTCGTCGGTGGCGTGCTCCAGTTCGCGCCCGCCAACCCGCGGTACGTCGGCACCGGGCGGACGGTGGTGAACAACAAGGGGCTGGTGGTCAAGCAGTACGAGCCGTTCTTCAGCCGCACCGCCGAGTACGAGGAGGAGGACGACGTCGTGTGGGGCATCACGCCGGTGTTCGACTACGACCCTGTGGGCCGGAACACCAAGGTCACGCTACCGGACGGGCACGTCCAGCGGTGGGAGTATGATCCCTGGCAGGTCTCCGCGTTCGACGAGGACGACAACGACCCCTCGAGCCCCCACTACGACACCCCAGCCCATACCCACCTCGATGCCCAGGGGCGGGTCTACAAGCTCATGGAGACCCCCGACGGGACCACGAACCACGTCACCAGGCTGACGCTCGACGTGCAGGGCAACGTGCTCGCCGTGAAGGATCCGCGCGGCAACATCCAGGTCCCGAGCTACGATATCCAGGTTCAACGCTACGACATGGTCGGCCGGCCCGGCTTCAGCGGTGCCGCAGACGAGGGCTACGACGGGACCAGCGGGAAGGGCGAGACCCGCGCGTTCTCGGACGTGGCCGGCACACCGATCCGGCTCTGGCGCAGCGGGAACCTGACATTCCGGAACGGGTTCGATGCACGCCGCCGGCCGGTGTCTGTGTACGTCGATGAAGGCGGCGGCGAGCGCCTGGTGACGCTGACGTTGTACGGCGACACGCTGTCCGACACGCCGGCCACGGACTTCGCGCAGGGCCGGGCGTACCACGTCTGCGACACCGCCGGGCGGGTCACGACCGCGTACGACTTCCGCGGTCGGACGGTCTCGCAGGTCCGGCAGGTCTTCACCGACATCATCGTCGAGGCCGACTGGCACGGGCTCGATGCCCAGACCGATCTGACCGGGATCGCGACCTCGCTCACCACGAACGGCACGCTCGACGCGGAGACGTTCCCAGTCACCACCGCCTACGACGCGCTCGACCGGGTCACCGAGCAGACCGCCCCCGACACCTCGAGGACCGTTCCCGGGTACGACGCCGGCGGGCGCCTCACCTCGGTCGAGGTGTTCGTCCGAGGCGCCGCCACCGCCACCCCGTTCGTTACCCAGATCTCCTACGACGCCCGCGGGCAGCGGCTGTTGATCCAGTACGCCAACCACACGTCGAGCACCTACACCTACGACGAGGCGCGTCTGTGGCTCACCCGGATTCAGACCTCCCGGGACGCGTCCGGAGCAGGTGGTGCCGCTACGCTGCAGGTCCTCGACTACACGCGGGACGCGGTCGGCAACATCACCCAGATCACCGACGACGCGCAGGAGACGGTGTTCTTCGGCAACACGCAGGTGAGCCCGGATCGGACGTTCGCCTACGACGCACTGTACCGGCTCACGAAGGCCACAGGGCGGGAAAAGGTGCAGGGTCAGACGACGGCTTTCTACGTGGACTACGCGGGAACCACGGGCGGCATTCCGGACCCGAGCATCGCGCTGCGCCAGTACACCCAGTCCTACACCTACGACGCGGTGGGCAACATCCTGGAGATGAAGCACCAGCAGGGGCTGGGGGGCACCACGCAGTGGCGGCGCGGGTACCACTACCAGAGCACGAACAACCAGCTCGTGAGCACCAGCCGTCCCGGCGATGACCCTGACGATCCGGGCACCCACAGCGACACCTACGCCTGCAACGACCGGGGCGCGATGGTCTTCCTTCCCCACCTGAGGCCGGGGGTGGCGAGCAATCTCACCCGCGACTTCCGGGACCAGATCCGGAAGGCCGACCTGGACGCGGCCGGCAACGTGGCCTGGTACGCCTACGACGCGGGTGGGCAACGGGTCCGGAAGCTGTGGGACAAGGGGAGCGTCAAGGAGGAGCGGATCTACGTCGGCGGGTACGAGGTCTGGCGGCAGCGGAACGGTGGGGGTACGCTCCAAGAGGAGCGGCAGACGGTCCATGTCACGGACGACCAGCGCCGGATCGCGATGATCGAGACGCTGACCCGCACGAGCGGAGCGCCGGTGGCCACACCTGTTCCGCGGGAACGCTACCAGCTCGATGACCACCTGGGGACCGCCCTGCTGGAGGTCGACCACGCTGGTGCCGTCATCAGCTATGAGGAGTACCACCCGTATGGCACGACCTCGTGGTGGGCCTCCGCCTCGGCGACAGGCGTGAGCCAAAAGAGATACCGCTACACGGGCAAGGAGAAGGACCAAGAGACTGGGCTTGCCTATCACGGGGCCAGGTATTACGCCCCCTGGCTCGGAAGGTGGGAGAGCCCAGATCCATCGGGATTGGTCGATGGGCCAAACAGGTACCAGTACGTTCGGGACAACCCGATAGGAGGACGGGACCTGACTGGAACCTGGACCGATGACGACCTTGCCCTGCGGTCTGAGGCGCCGAAGTCCAAGGGAGACGTTGCAATAGGTTTTGCCCTCGGTGTTGCCTCGGAACTATTGGCGGGTGGTGCGTACGCGGTGGGCGCTCCGGGATATCCTGTTGACGTTTTCATGCCTCACCCGTCCCTTCACCAAGCGAGCGAACATCTGCGTCACATAGCAGAGGAGACGTCAGCGTCGGGGGCCGATTGGGGCATCTTGGTCGTCCAGCTGGTAGGACTTCTGTCCTTCTCGAAGTCGGCGTCCCAGGCGGGGGGGCCAAGAACGGCTCCCGAGCCCGTGGGGATGCGAGGTGTGGCCGCGGCATACACCGGACCTGGGAAGTTCACTCGGACAGTCCTGCCTCGCGCGGATCCAGCAGGCCCGAGGAGCAGTCCGCCCCGCACCCTAACTGACATGGATCCGATTCTGGACTTCCTCGAAGCTGCGGGCGTCGAGTTCGATGTCGATGTGCTTATCCGGGTCGTTCCAGATAAGGTATTGCCTGATGCGCACGCGACCTGGGCCGACATCAAGGGTGCCCCAGATGCGCTTGTCCAATGGTCGGCACTCGCGCCGGATGACGTTGTCACCATTCGCATGCGGGAATCAGTGTTCTCGAACCCTGAGGATCTGCTGAGTACCATGGCTCATGAGATGCACGAAATCAATGCTGCAAAGGCCCGCATCGAGGGCGAAGGAATGACCGTACGGGAGTTCGTCAACGAGACGAAGCAGGTGGCGAATCCGAAAGGGAACCTCGAAACACTGCATCACCAAGCAGTGGGGGCGCAGGACATGATCCTGCGAGCCTTCCAGCTTAAGCACCCCAACTGACAGCGAGGCACTCTTGGACAATCGCGCTAAAGAGCTCCTCTGGGAAGAGTTTGACTGGCTCCTGACATGTGACCAGATCGCCCCGTGGGAATTGTCCAGTATGGCGATGAGGCTTGCTCACGATAGTACTGTGGACGTGATGTTGGGCCGGCTAACGGATCCGCAGCTCGTCTTGCTACTTCGAGAGTTTCCGCCAGACAGTTCGGTCGATCCCGACGAAGTGATCGTCTCGAACCCCACTGCTTCGAGGCTGTGTCCTCCTGGCCACGCCTATCAGCTCCTCTGGTCCAGGCTACGAGATATCGCCGTGGCACGGCCCGAACTGGCCTCAGCAGCAGCAGCGAGTCCCCCTGTCAGCCAGGAGGTGCGTGCCGTCCGGATGTGCGAAGACGAGGGTATGAGTCCGGCCGCGGTTGCCCAAACGTTTCAAGTATCGGAGGCGCGTGTGAGGAGGTGGCTGCTTCGGGCCGAGCGCAAGCGACAACGGCAGAGGTCTTGAGCCCACCGTGTACGGCGTCGGCCCCCCGGGGTCTTACCGCCCGCGCCTGATGCGGTGAACGCAATCATGCCCTGTGCGGTGTCGAGACCCGGCTGGTCCAGAAGGAAGGTGGGCGAGGCCGGAGCCAGCAGTTCCGGATCGGTGCCACGACGATCGGGAACAGGGACAACTCGAGGTCCCTGCGGGTAGCGTGTGCGGAGTCGCCATGCCCCTGTCCTGCTCTTGGTGCTTGTCCGCGGGGGC
>JBEBJW010000340.1:0-6908 GCA_040079715.1 Myxococcota bacterium
GGTTCACCGCGCCGGACGCGCCGACGGTGTGGGTCCAGGGCCGGTCGGGGGCGGTGCGGTCGCTGATCGTCGAGGTCCCGATCCAGCCGTGATGGGCTCATGTCAGCCCGACGCCACCGACGCGGGCGCCACCGAGACCAGCAGCGCGCGGAGCCAGGTATGGCCCGGATCGGCCCCGAATCGCTGATGCCACAGCATCGCCAGCCCCACCTCCGGGACCGCGATCGGCGGCGGCACCGAGACGACCAGCAGCCCGTCGAGCACCGACGCGAGGGACGCCGGCCCGGTCAGGATCAGGTCCGTGCGCGCCACCACCCGGGTCGCGACGAAGAAGCTCGGGACGCGCAGCGCGATCCGCCGGCGACACCCGACGTCGGCGAGCAGCCGGTCCACGAACCCCTCGCCCGAGCCGGTGGGCGACACGAGGACGTGCGGCGAGGCCGCGTACGCCGCGAGCGACAGCGCGCCGTCGCGGATCGCCGGGTGGTCTGCCCGCAGGAAGCAGCGGTACGACCCCTCGAGCAGCGACCGGCGCACCAGGTGTCCGCTCGGCGACTCGGTCAGCGCCCCGATCGGGACGATCGCCACGTCGATGTCCCCGGTCTCGAGGTCCCGCTCGATCTGCCTCCCGATCGCCGGCACCATCGCGAGATCCGCCAGCGGAGCCTCCCGGGCCAGCACCGGCATCAGGGACGGGAGCACCAGCAGATCGAACAGATCGGGCGCGCACAGCCGGAACGTCCGCCCGGTGGTGGCCGGATCGAACCCCTCCGGCGCCGCCAGGGTGCGGCCGAGCGCCACCAGCGCCGAGCGGACCGGCCCCGCGAGCCCCTCTCCGCGAGGCGTCAGGGCGAGGCCGTTGCCGACCCGGACCAACAGCGGGTCGTCGAGGAGCTCCCGCAACCGGCGCAGGGTGTGGCTCGCCGCCGACTGGGTCACGCCGAGCTGCTTCGCGGCGCGGGTCACGCTGAGGGTGCGCGCCAGCACGTCAAACGCCACCAGCAGGTTCAGGTCGACCTTCGACAGGCCGTCCACGAGGTCATGATCGTCACTCATGGGCCGATGATAGCGATTCATTGGGTTCATGAGCAACCGCGACGTATTCGGTGGGCACAGGAGAACGAAATGACCCATCCGAAGCGTTTGTTGGTGTTCGGTGCGACCGGCGGGACCGGGCGCCACCTGGTCGCGCAGGCCCTCGCGGCGGGCCACACGGTCACCGCGTTCGTCCGCGACGCCGGCCGGCTGGAGCCGCACCCGCGGCTGCGGATCGCGCTCGGCGACGCGGTCACCCAGCCGGAGGAGGTCGCGGCGGCGGTCCCGGGGCACGACGTGGTGCTGTGCAGCATCGGCGCGCCTGCGCTGAAGGCGGCGGGCACCCGCGCGCGCGCCACCGCGAACATCGTCGCGGCGATGCAGGCCGCGGGGGTGCGGCGGCTGGTGATCCAGTCGACGTTCGGCGTCGGCGAGACCTGGGCCCACCTGCCGATGATCATGCGGTACGCGGTGGTGCCGCTGTACCTGGCGCGCACCTTCGCCGACCACGAAGCCCAGGAGCGGATCGTGCGGGCGAGCGGCCTCGACTGGACGATCGCTCGACCGCCGCACCTCCACGACGGCGCGCGGACGGCGACCCGGGTGGGCTTCGCGCCCGACGACCGGTCGGTGCGGATGAACATCGCGCGGGCGGACGTGGCCGCGTTCCTGCTGTCGCAGGTCGACGACGACCGGTGGCTGCACCAGGCGCCCGCCATCGCCTCGTGAGCCTGGGTCCCGGCCGCAGGAGAACGGCGGCCCTGCGTCTGCGTCGGGTCGAGCGATGCCATCGTGACACCGGACCCGTCCGCCCGCCGTCGGGCCCGAAGCCGCGCCCTGCGGTCGTCGGCGGCCGAGCGCGGGTTCTGCCCGGCCCGCGCTGGCGTCGGCGGAGTCGCTCAGGTACACTGGCGTCCGGTGGAGGCGCGACCCGTGTCGTCGATCGCAGACCTGATCGAAGCGTCGGCGACGTTCGAGGACCCGCTGGCCGTGGTCCGGCTCGCGGCCGGCGCCCTGGTGGACGCGTGTCCGCGGGCGATGGGCGGCGCGTTCGTGTTCGCCGACTGGCCGGCCCGGCGGCTGCTCGTCACCGGGGCCGCGGTCGCCGCCGGGGCGCTGCCGGAGATCGAGCGGCGGTACGCCGACGCGTTCCCGCAGACCTACCTCGGGTGGCACCGGGCGAGGCCTGCGCCGGTGTCGCGCGACCAATGGCTCGAGCCGATCGAGCGGCGGGTCACCACGCCCGACGCGTTCCGCCAGTCCGAGGGGTACCGGGCCGCGTTCGCGCCGCTGGGGTTGTTCCACCACGCCCGCCGGCTGTACTGCGCGGGTCCCCGGCCGGTGGCGTACGCCTGCGCGTGCCTCCCCGAAGACGGCCCGCGGTTCTCGGACCGGGAGACCGCGGCGCTCGACGCGGTGGCCGAGCGGCTCGCGCCGGTGCTCCGGTTGACCGCGGCCGCCGGGAGCGTCGACCGCGGCGCGGCGCTCGACCACCTGCTCGCGGATCGGGCGGACCCGTGCTTCGTGGTGAGCCCAGCGGGCGCGCTGCTCGGCGCGTCGGCGGCGGGCGAGCGGCTGATCCGCCGCGACCCCGACGTGCTGGCGGCGGCGCGCGACGCGGTCCGGTCGGTCGGAGGGCGGGCCCAGGCAGTGCAGGTCAACGGGCGGACCCTCCACGTCACGCCGTGTTCCGAGCGCGGCGCGAGCACGGCGTGGCTGGTGCTGGCCGAGCCCACGTCCGACGGGGCGCACCGCCACCGCCTGACCCCCCGCCAGTCCGAGCTGCTGGACCTGCTCGCGCAGGGGCTGACCAACGCCGAGGTCGCGGACGCGCTCGGCGTGCGACCCGGGACGGTGAAGACGATGCTGGAGCGACTGTATCGGCGGGCGGGCGTGCGGACGCGGGGCGCGCTCGTCCGGTGGGCGGCGACGTGATCCACACCGTGACGGCTTCCGACGTGGTGGCGGTCGGGGTCACCGGCCGCGGGCCGACGGTCCTCGCGGTCCACGGGGCCGCCGGCGCGTCCGATGTGTGGGACGAGCTCGTCGCGCGGTGTCCGGACCTCCGGTTCGTCCGGCCGGACCTCCGCGGGTTCGGGCGGACCCCGCGGGGGGCGGCGCCGTCGACGTTCGACGAGCTGGTCGACGACCTCGCGGCGGTGTGCGAGGCGCTGTGCGACGGGCCGACGTGGGTGGTCGGGTTCAGCTTCGGCGGGTGGCTCGCGGTGCGGCTGGCGGAGCGGCGGCCGGACCTCGTCGCGGGCCTGGTGCTGGTCGGCGCGCCGCTCCGGGCGGATCCGGCGCTGCACGGCCCGTTCACCGAGGTGCTCCGGCGGATCGCGGCCGACGGGTTCGTCGCCGAGGACCTCGTGACCCCGTTCCTCGGGCTGTGGTTCTCGGAGGCGTACCGCGCGGCCGAGCCCCGGGTGGTGGCGGCGGCGCGGGACCAGCTCACCCACGGCGACCCCGAGGCGGTGGCGCGGATGGTCCGGTGGCACCTCGACGGCCCGGACCTCCGGGCGACCGCGGCCCGGCTGGCGGTGCCGGTCGTGCCGATCGTCGGCGACGACGAGCGGATCGTCGACGTGGAGGCGCTGCGGGCGGCGTTCGGCGGGGTGCGGGTGGTCCCGGACTGCGGGCACCTGGTCCCGCTCGAGCAGCCGGACGCGCTGGCGCGGTGGGTCCGGGAGGCGGTCACCCGCGGCTGACGGTCGGCGGTCTGCTGTCCACCGTCCGCCGTTCGGCGACTGGTGCGGTGGATCGCGCGGCGGCACACTGGACGGACTGGAGGTCTGGTGTCCGTGCTCCGCGTCGCGTCCCTCGGGGTCCTGTCGGTCGGGTGCGCGGACCCGCTCGCGGCCGCGCCGGGACCGTGCGAGACCTGGTCGATGGTGCCTTCGTTCCTGGGCGACGACGCCATCCCCGAGTCGATCGAGGAGCGCCTCACGGTCGACCTCGACGGAAGGCCGCAGCGCTACGAGCACCCGTCCGACGGCGCGGTCCCGACCTCGACCACGTGGACCTGGGACGACGGGGTGCTCGTCGCCGCCACCAGCGACACGCTCCCGTACATCGTGACCTACCTCCGCTCGACGTCGGAGGCGTCGATCTGCGATGTGAGCGAGACGGTGACTGCGCCGACGGCGTGGCGGGCGCTGCTGGTGGACTGGTTGGCGGACCAACCGCCGCTGTGGCAGGTGACGACCTACGACGACAGCTCGTACGCCACTGGCTGGTACACCTACGAAGACAGCCCGTCGCGGCGCCTCACCGCTGTCGATGGGGACACCCACGACGCCTTCACCTACGTCGGAGACCTGGTCTACTCGTCCGGGGGCGCCGTCGCGCGGTCGTTCGACGACGGCTGCAACCAGACCCTGCGGGTCGACGACGGACAGGGCGTGGTCCGCACCGAGGTCGTGGACCACGACGGGGCGCGGCGGCTGTCCGGCGAGACCACCGACGTCGCGGACGCGCGGACGCGTACGGTGAGCTGGTCGTACGACGAGCACGGCGAGCTCGCGACCGCGGAGATCGACGCGGACGGCGACGGCACCGTCGACGAGATCGACCGCTACCGGTGCGCGGTCCGGTTCTGACCACCGTCGGCCCTGCACGGGGCTCGGACGGACGGCGCGGGTGCGGGGTCCCGGACAGCGGCCCGGGTCCGGGTCACCTCACGGGACGCAGCCCGGGTCGCAGGAGACCGTCGTGGGTCCGGGGGCGGCGGTTGCGGCCCGGTCGCGCTGCGTCGCAGATTGTGATCGTCCGCCGGTTCACCGTCCGCCGTTCGGCGAATGGTGCGGGGCGACGCGGGGCGGCACGTTGGACGGACTGGAGGTCGGGTGGCGGTGCTCCGCGTCGCGTTCCTCGGGGTCCTGTCGGTCGGTTGTGCCGCGGAGACGCCGGATCGGTCGGTCGCTCCCGGGCCGTGCGAGACCTGGTCGATGGAGCCCTCGTTCCTCGACGGCCACGCCGTCCGCGAGCCGATCGAGGAGCGGTTGACGGTCGACGCGGACGGCCGACCGCTCCGCCGCGAGTACCGGTACGCCGGCGCGGTCCTGGCCTGGACCGAGTGGACCTGGGCCGACGGGGTGCTGGTCGAGATCACGAGCGACGGGCCGCCGTTCCGCGTGACCTACACCCACCGGACGCCCGAGGCGTCGTTCTGCGACGTGAGCGAGGCGGTCACCGCGCCGGACCAGTGGCGAGCGCTGCTGGTGGACTGGTTGGCCGACCAGCCGCCCTTGTCGACGATGACGTCGAACACGATCAGGACCACCTACATCTACGCGGACAGCCCGCTGCGCCTGATCAACGTCGCCTCACCCGGCGGCAACGATGTGTACAGCTACGTCGGGGACCTGGTCCAGTCCGCGGCGGGCGTCCGGTCGTACGACGGCGGCTGCAACCGGACGCTGTGGGTCGCCCCGGACGCCGTCGTCCGCACCACGTTCCAGGACATCGACGGGGCCCGGCAGCTGTCCGGCGAGATCGCGTACGACCAGGACGTGCGGACACGCGCGGTGAGCTGGTTGTACGACGACAACGGCGAGCTGGCGAACGCGGTGATCGACGCGGACGGCGACGGTGACACCGACCAGATCGACGCGTACCGGTGCGCGGTCCGGTTCTGACGGACCCTGTCCGCCGTTCGGCGACTGGTGTCCCGGGCGGCGCCGCGCGATCCTCGCCGCCTGGAGTCTCGATGCGTCGGTGGTCCGTGCTCGTCGTGCTGGCCGTCGGGTGCCACGATCCGTCGGTGGCGCCGTGCCAAACCTGGTCGATGTTCGGGGTCGCCTGGGCGTACCGGACGACGGTCGCGCGGGACGGGTCACCCGAGCGGTGGGAGGCCGTCGGCGGCGACGCGCCGGTCGCGTGGCGAGAGTGGACCTGGGACGCCGGCGTGCTGGTGACCGAGCGGTACAACTGGGGGGCGGAGGGCGAGGAGGACACGACGCTGACCTACACCCGCGGCCCGGGCGGATCGAGCTGCGTCGTGGGGATGTGGATCCGGCCCCCCTTCGATCCGCTGTGGGTGGACCGCACCGTCGGGCAACCCGCGCTCGCCCGGATCGCGGGCGATCTCGGCACCACCACGTTCAGCTACGAGCCGGGCGGTCTGCAGCGCCTGATCGCCGTCCAGACCCCCGACTCCTGGTACCAGTACCGGTACGCCGACGGGGCGGTGTACGAGCAGTGGGCGTCGTCGCCCGCCGGGCCGTGGAGCGGCGAGACCCGGACGGAGTTCGACGACGGGTGCAACGTGACCCGCGAGGTGGGCCCCTATGGGACCGTCGAGGCCGAGTACGCGGAGGTCGACGGGTCGCGCCGGCTGCTCCGCGAGGTGCGGACGAAAGACGGGGCCGTGGACTCGACCCAGGAGTGGTCGTACACCGACGCCGGGGAGCTCGAGACGGAGCTCGACGACTGGGACGGCGACGGCGTGCTCGACGCCGTGTACCCGTACCGGTGCTCGGCGCGGTACTGACACCCCGGGGCCGCCCGACCGTCCGACGACCTCAGCGGAGGTGGTCGAGGAGCAGCGCCGTCACCCGCTCCGGCGCGTCCTGCTGGACCGCGTGCCCCGCGCCCGCGATCCGCTCGACCCGCGCGCGGGGGACCAGCGACGGCGGCGGCTCCGCCAGGCGCGGCTCGAACACCGGCTCGTCCGCGCCCCAGATCACCAGGGTCTCCGCCTCGACCCGGGCCGGCGGCGTCCGGTCGAACAGCGCGTCCCGGGCTGCGGCCCGGTAGTAGTCGATCGGGCCCCGCAGCCCGCTGCGCCGCGCCGCGCGCACGTACTCGGCGACCTCCGACCGGGTCCGGCCGCGGAACCCGGCCCGCAGGGCGCGCGCGTCGCTCGCCAGGAG
>JBEBJW010000341.1:0-6888 GCA_040079715.1 Myxococcota bacterium
GTGCACCGTCGGGTGACCCTGCGGTATGGTGTCGCCCCACGGTGCACCACGCGACCTTCAGCGGCGGCTCGCCGTCGAACGTCGGGAAGTCCTCCTCGGGCGCGATCACGGTCAGCGCCGCCAGCGGACGACCGGCCTTCCGGGCGCACCGGTCGAGCTGGTCGACCCACTCGGCCCGCGACACCGACGGCACGTGGTTCGTCGCGACCACCACCCCGCCCGGGCGCGTCGCCAACACCGCCGGCTTGAACAGCGACGGGTAGTCGCCGATCACGTCGACCGCACCGTACCGACCGGTCGACCACGCCGGCGGGTCGAGCACCACCAGATCGAACGACCGCGGCTCGAGCGGGATCGGCAGCGGGGCGCGCCCCGGCGACAGCCCGGCGAACCGGCGGATCGCCCCGAGCGCGTCGACCTTCAACGTCCGGAACACCTCGCCGTCGAGCCCGTTGAGCGCCGCGTTCCGCCGCCCGACCGCGAGGGCGCTGTCGGCGAAGTCGACGTTGACCACCTCGGTCGCCCCGCCGATCGCGGCGCACACCCCGACCCCGCAGGTGTACGCGAACAGGTTCAGCACGGAGCGCCCGCGGGCCTCGGCCAGCACCCGACGTCGCACCGCCCGGAGATCCAGGAACAGCAGCGGGTCCTGGCCGCGGTGGCGCGGGTTCGCGTCGTACCGGACCCCGAGCTCGGTGCACACCGGGTCGTGCGGGAGCTGCACCGGATGGTGGGCGTCGAACCCGGCCCGTCCGGGGGCGGTCCCGCGCGCGCGGTGGTTCCAGACCGGGACCAGCGGCGCGCCGACCGCGGCGGACACCCGATCGCGGATCGGGTCGAGGATCCCGTCCTCCAGCGGCTCGCGCCACGTCTGGATCAGCAGGATCGGCCCGTACCGGTCGATCGCGACCCCGGGGACCCCCTCGACCGCGCCGTGCAGCACCCGGTACGCGTCGGTCGACGCGGCGGCGGCCCGCTGGAACAGGGCGGCGCGGCGATCGAGGGCGGCGTCGAGGGCGGGCAGCACGGCGCCAGCGTAGTCCGGCGGACGGGGGGCGGACAACCCGCCGCGATCGGGCTAGCAGTGCCCCCCGTGTGGTTCCTCCTCGCCAGCTGTCGGTTCGGTCCGTCCCCGCTCGATCTGCCCCCGGCGGATCCGCCGGAGCGGCCGGTGCCCCGGACCTCCGGCGCCACCGCGCTGGGTCGCACCGCGCTGGGTCGCACCGCGGCGGGCGGCGCGTTCACCCTGCCCCCGTCGTCGCGGCCGGGCGGGGCCCCCGCACCGGCGACGATCCCGCTCGCGTCGTTCGCGCTCGAGGATCACCGCCCGAAGAGCGACGTGTACCGCGCGCCGATGCCGGTCGAGCCGGGGGTGCTGCCGAGCGCGGCCCCGGGCACGATGCACTTCGGGACGAAGGCCCCGCCGGGGTTCGTGGTCACCGGCCCGTCCGGCCCGGTCCCGTTCGAGCGGAACGGCCGGAAGCCCGGGACCTGGGGCTACGATCGCGACGCGCTGTACCTCGGGGTCACCCCGGGAGGCCGCCCGCCGGACGCGCGCCAGTACACGGTGACGTTCCCGGCGGCGACGGCGGCCGAGGACGCGATGAACCTCGCGACCAGCGGCCTCGCGCCCGAGGCGTTCGCCGCGCGGACGTTCGTGGTCGGGTCGGAGTCGTACGCGGGCCTGTTCCTGCCGCCCCCGGCCGAGGCCCGGTTCACGGTCGCGGTGCCGGAGCGTGGCGCCCTGTCGTTCGTGGCGCGGATCCTCGCCCCGGCGATCGCCTCCGACGCCGCGTCGGACGGGGCCACGGTGGTCGTGTCGGTCGACGGGACCGCGCTCGGGCGGTTCGCGGTCGATCCGGACGGGACGACCCCGGTCCGGGTGGATCTCGCGGCGTACGCCGGCAAGACCGTCGCGCTGTCGATCGCCACCGCGTCGGACGACCCGACGCTCGACTACCTGCTGCTCGAGGGCCCGACGGTGTACCCGTCGCGCGAGGATCCCGAGCGGATCGTGCTGGTGTTCGTCGACACGCTCCGGGCGGACCACCTGCACTTCATGGGGTACCCGCGCGAGACCACCCCGGTGCTCGACCGGCTCGCGGCCCACGCCACGGTGTTCGAGCAGGCGCGGACCGTGGCCCCGTGGACCCTGCCGTCGGCCCGCGCGGCGCTGACCGGGCGGCAGCCCGAGGACTGGTACGACGCCCGGACGCTGCCGGAGGTCCTCGGGGCGGCGGGCTGGCGGACCGACGCGATCGTGACCAACGCGTTCCTGTCGCCGCCGTTCGACCTGCACCGCGGGTGGGACCACTACGCGTTCGAGCACCTGCTCCCGGCCGCCGAGATCGTGGACCGCGGGCTCGAGGTGCTCGACGCGAACCCGGACCGCGATCAGCTCCTGCTGGTCCACTTCATGGAGCCCCACCTCCCGTTCGACGAGCCGTGGTCGTTCCGGCACGTGTGGGCCGGCGCGCGCCCGGACGCGATCCGCTCGCTGACCCGCGACGACCTGATCCGGGTGGCGCCGGGGAGCCCGGAGTTCGAGGAGGTCAAGACCTACGTGACGAAGCGGTACGACCAGGAGATCCTGCTGGTCGACGATCGGCTGGAGGAGCTGCTCGACGCGGTCGGCCAGCGCGCCACGGTGGTGCTGTTCGCCGATCACGGCGAGGAGCTGTGGGACCACGGCGGGTACGAGCACGGCCACGCGTTCTGGGACGAGCTGCTGCGGGTGCCGCTGGTGATCCGCAGCCCGTACCTGCCGCCGGGGCGGATCGACGCGCCGGTGTCGCTGCTCGATCTGGCGCCGACGCTCGAGCAGCTCGCCGGGGTGCCGATCCCCGACGGCACGGTCGGGACGCCGCTGGGACCGGTCGCGTGGGGCGATCCCGGCGCCGCCGACGCCCTCGTCGCCCGCCCGCTCGCGTTCGGCCGCCCGCTGTACGGGCCGGACGGCTGGGGGGTGGTCGACCACGGGTCGAAGTGGTGGGACCGGGCCGGCGTCCAGGCGATGTTCTCGGTGAACGCCGATCCCCGCGAGACGATCGACCTCGCCCCGGGCGAGCGCGACCTCGACCGGTGGCCGGACACGCTGTCGGACGCGCTCGGGCGCCCGGTGCACCACGCGTGGCGGGTCGAGATCCGCACCCAGACCTGGCCGGCAGACCTCGAGGTGACCCTGTCCCACCCGGACGGGTTCGCCCAGGTGTGGGCCGGGTACGATCCGCGCGGAGGCACGAGCTCCGAGCCCCAGCTGGTCAACGGGATCGTCACCTACACGATCCGCGCCGGCGAGGCGCCCCCGCGCGCGCTGTACCTCGTGCCGGTCGGGGATCCGCTCGCGCCGAACGGCCTCGCCGCCAGCGTGGTCGGCCGGGGGGTCCACTTCGCCAAGCGGTGCGAGCTCGATCGGCTGGAGGAGACGCACGATCCGCACACGCTGCTGACCGCCGGCGACTACCGGTTCGGGCTCAGCGTCGAGCTCGCGTGGGTCCCCGAGCCGTCCGGGACCGACGTGTCGGCGTATCGTCCCGAAATGGAGGAACAACTCCGCGAACTCGGGTATCTCGGCCCCGACGAGTAGCCGGGTGTGCTACAACCCACCCACCGCGTTCCCGGATCGAGCCACGCCATGTCCGCCCTCCGCTACCGTCGAGTGTTGCTCAAGCTGTCCGGCGCCGCGATGGGCGGCGGTCCGGAGCGGACGTTCTCCCGCGAGGCGATCGCCCACATCGTCGACGAGGTCCGCGCGATCCGGGACCTCAAGGTCGACGTGGTCCTGGTGGTCGGCGGCGGCAACATCTTCCGCGGGAACCTCGCCCCCGAGTGGAACATCGAGCAGGCCGAGGCCGACAACATGGGGATGCTCGGCACGGTGATCAACGGGGTGCTGCTCCGGGCGGCCCTCGGCGCGGCTGGGCTCGAGGTCCGGCTGATGACCGCGATGCCGATCCCGTCGATCGCCGAGCCGTACATCCGGCTCCGGGCGGTCCGCCACCTCGAGAAGGGCCGGGTGGTGATCCTCGCCGGCGGCATCGGCCAGCCGTACGTCACCACCGACTACCCGGCGTCGCAGCGCGCGATCGAGACCCGGTGCCAAGCGGTGCTCGCGGCGAAGCACGGGGTGGACGGCGTGTACGACAGCGACCCGCGCAAGAACCCGAACGCCCGCCGGTACGTCACCCTGTCGTCGGACGACGCGATCCGGCAGGACCTCCGCGCGATGGACCAGTCGGCCCTGATCCTCGCCCGCGACCACCACCTCCCGGTCCACCTGTTCAACTTCGACCAGGAAGGCGGCGCTGCGCGCGTCTGCACCGGCGAAGACGTCGGCACCCTGGTCGCCCGCGACGCGATCTCACGCCTGGTCTGACGGTCCGTCGGGGCGGATCCGCCGCCCGGAGCCGTCAGCCGTCGAGCCGAAGCACGGTCAATGGGGCGGTGCACGCCACGGCCCACCGTGCGGAGGGGTCCACCGCGAATCCCGGGACGAGGGGATCCACGGGCGCCAACGCCGCCACCCGCGCGCCCGTCCGGAGGTCCCACAGCTCGCAGCGATCGTCCACCCCGACCGCGATCCATGCCCGCCAACGCTCCGTCGGCGCCAGTCCTTCGAGCAGCGAAACCACGATCGGCGGCGGCGGTTCGCCGAGACGCCAGGTGGCGATCCTGGCCTGCCAGCCGCCGACCCGCTTCGCCGCCTCCTCGTCTCGAACCACCACCTCCCCCCGGTGGAACGTGAGGGTGATCGCGTCGGTCAACCACCGGCCCCCCGCCAGGCCCGGGAGGTCATGGCGAGGGTGGCGCGTCGCTGCCTCGAGCGGCGGTGGAGCCTGCCCGGGGAGGCGCTGCCCGGCGGTGCCGCCGCGCACGGTTCGGAACTCGCCGCGACCCGCCTCGCCCCGGACGTGGAGGGTCCCGTCGACGAACGCGATCTCGCTCACCGTTCGGAGCCCCGGATCGGCGCCGAACACGACGGTGAGCGCGCCGTCGAGCACGACCAGCCGGTGGCCCGCCGCGACCCACAGCCGCTCCCCCGTCGGGTCGAACGTGCAGGCGACGATGGGATCGCCCAGGGTGGTCTGCGCGATCCGCCGGATCGGGCCGTCGACGGACCACAGCTCGAGCGCGGCATCGTGAGCCGCGGCGAGGAGCCCCCGCGTGGTGAGGCACAGGAGCGCGGGGCCCGCGTCGACCACCCCCACGACCGGCGCCCCCGTGTCGAGCCGGACCGAGCGGTCGATCGGGACCGCAGGTTCCCACGTCCATCCGCCCGTGCGGGGATCGATCCGCAACGCGCCTTCCGCTCGAACGTCGATCACGAGGTGGTCGGCGTCGACGCGGATGGGTTCCACCCCGTAGTCGTGACGATCCGAATCCAGTTCGTCGAGCGCGGCCACGAGGTCCAGCCGGGCGGTGCACGCTCCGCGCTGGAGCTCGATGACCCGGAGCTCGAGCGCGTCGTCGACCACGGCGAGGCCTGCGTCACACAGCGCCCACGACACCGACCACGGCGCGCGGGCGACCGGGGTCGCGACGACGCGGTCGCCGTCGAGCAGCTCGAGGGTGATCATGGAGTTCTGCCCGTCGATCCACACCGACTGCCGGATGGCCCTCCCCGCCCCGGCGGGGGTGAGGTCGACCTGGTCGGGCTCGTCGTCGTCCATCGCCGCTCCGGACCGGCCAGGTAACGCGTGCCGTCGCCCGTCACCCTGCTGGTGGGACGCGTGCCCGGGATCGGGTCCACGTCGCCGAGTCGACCCGGGCCGGGTCCGCTCGACCGCGAACCGCGGCGGGCGCTCTGCAGCCGCGGCAACCGTCCGCGCGACCGCGTCGGTGGATCAACGGACCCGCACCGCCGACCAATCCACGTCCCGCCGCCTCAATCGCGGTTCCGCACCACCGGGAGGTCTCGGTGCTGTATATTACGTTTTTCGTGCACTCCCGGTGAAATCGAAATGCAAACCGAGATCGATCGTTCGGTGCTCCAGCCCGGTTCGCAGGTCGGCCCGTGGCGCGTCGCCCAACAGCTCGGCGAGGGCGCGACGGCGCGGGTGTACCTGGTCAGCCGCTCCGGGGTCCAGGCCGCGCTCAAGGTGCTGAAGGTCCGCACACCCGGGCAAGGGGCGCGGCTCGAGCGCGAGGCCCGGCTGCTCCGGGAGGTCCGCCACCCGAACATCGTCGCGAGCTACGAGACGATCGATCAAGACGGCCTGCTCGGGTTCGTGATGGAGTACATCCCCGGGCCCACGCTGCGCGACTACCTCCGGCGGGGCCGGTTGACCGTCGACGAGGCCGTGCTGTTCGGGTCGCAGTTGATCCACGGGATCGCCGCCGCCCACCGGGCGGGGTTGATCCACCGGGACCTGAAGCCGTCGAACATCCTGGTCGACGACCGCACGTCGGCGTTGACCCTCAAGATCAGCGACTTCGGGCTCGCCCGGACGCTCGGCGACGACCCGGTGAGCTCCCTCACCCCGACCGTCGGGATGCTCGGCACGCCGCAGTACCTCGCCCCCGAGCAGCTCACGAACCCGTCGGGCGCGGACGCGCGGGCGGACCTATTCTCCGCCGGGGCGATCCTGTACGAGCTCGTGGTCGGCGAGCCGGCGTTCCAGGGCGACCTGCTGGCGGTGCTGAACGCGAGCGCGATCGGCTCGTTCCGGCGGCCGTCGCACCGGGTCCAGGGGGTCCCGGCCGCGGTCGAGACGGCGATCGTCGGCGCGCTCGAGCCGGATCGGAGCTTCCGGATCCCGGACGCCGACACGCTGCTCGCGGTATGGAACGGCACCGCGTCGAGCTGGGACATGCCGGCGGGCGCGCCGAGCCTCGAGACCGAGCCCCCGGCCGAGCGGAGCGGGGGATCGTCCGGGGGCCGGCCCCCGC
>JBEBJW010000342.1:0-6885 GCA_040079715.1 Myxococcota bacterium
TCCGACACCCCGCCCTGCGGCGGCATCGTCGCCTCGTCGCCGGCCGCGCGGGCCAGGATCCGGTCGGCCCACGCCCACACCTGGTCCTCGTCGTCGAACGTCACGTCGACCGGCGCGTCGTGCCGGTTCGGCGTGGTGGACGCGTGGCAGGTGTCGCAGTGCTGGGTCACGAACCCCGCGCCGAAGTTGTCCCAGGTGGTGATCGGCGCGTCCGCGCACGGGTCGCCGGTGCCGGTGGCGCCGGTGTCCCCGCTGTCGAGCGACGGCGCCGGCGACTCCTCCGCCGGGCACCCGACGAGGACCGCCCAGGTGAGGGGGATCACGCGAGCACCCCGTCGAGCGGCGCCACGCCGGACACGTGCTCCGCCGGGTCGATCCCGGCCCAGGTCAACAGGGTCGCGCCGAGCGACTCCGCCGACAGCACCTCGCCGGTCTCGCTGACCTCGGCGGTGGCCGGGTCCACCAGCTTGCCGTAGTACGCGTCGTCGAACCCGCCGACGACCCGGTCGCCGGTGAGGTTCGGGCCGACCAGCATCGCCGAGGTGTACGGCCAGTGGTCCTTGCCGAGCAGGCCGTTCAGCGCCGGGGTCCGCGCCATCTCCGACAGCACGACCACCATCGTCTCGTCGGCGAGGGTCGCGCCCGAGTGGCCGGGGGTGCCCTCGAGCAGCGCGGTCAGCCGCAGCAGCCCGGCGAACAGCCCCTCCCACAGCGGCGACTGGGCGTCGTCGTTCTGGGCGTGGGTGTCCCAGCCCTGCCCCTGGGCCCCCGCGTACGCGATCGTCACGCAGCGCGACACGCCGTTCTTCAGCGCGTCGACCGCGACCCGGGCCTGGTCCTCGAGCAGGATCGACGCCTGGAAGTCCATCGTGTACCGCAGATCCTTCAGCTCGCCGACCTTCGACGTGCTGTCGCGGAACGCCGCGGTCAGGCGCGCCTCGACCTCCGAGCGGCTCCCCTCGGCCCGGGCGCCGGCCCGGCGGGCGAGGTACCGGTCGATCAGGTCCTCGTCGACGCGATCGGGGCTCTGGACCGGCACCGCGCTCCACTGCTCGACCTCGCCCGAGACCAGCGCCTCGAGCTGGCCGTTCACCCCGGTCCGCGCGACCGCGACCCCGAGATCGCCCGGGAACGACGGCCCCGAGATCACCAGGTGCGGCAGCGTGTACGCGACGCGGTCCTGGTTCGCGACGATCGCCGGCCAGTCCGGTGCCAGCCCGGACGAGGTGCCGGTCATCGTGATCATCGTGCAGATCTCGTGCGCGATCGACCGGACCATCATCCCGTTCACCACCAGCGAGCGCTGGTGCTGGTTGTCGAAGAACAGGTCGACGCTCGGCCGATCCGGGTGGGAGACCCACGCGAGGCCGCCCTTCGACGCCCGCTCGGCGCGGGCCTCCATCGACACGTTCGGGTTCGCGAACTCGGGCGCGAACACCCGGGTCGGATCCCAGCCGCCCGGCGCGAACACGAAGATCAGCTTGCGGTCGTTCACGCCGACCGCGCGGCTCGGGAGGGCGACCCCCATCGCCGCGAGGGCGGCGCTCGCCCCGTACAGGAAGTTCCGGCGGTTCATGGTGGTCTCCGTCAGTACAGCAGGAAGTCGGGATCGCGGAGGAGCGCGGACAGCACGCCGGTCCAGGCGCGCACGGGGTCGTGGTCGACGGCGTACAGGTCCGACCACAGGCCGAGGTTCGCCTCGACCTCCTGACCGTCGGCGTCGACGCGGTGGGCGAACAGCCGCAGGTGGAGCTGCTGGATCTGGGCGGCCATCGCGTCCCGGTCGGTGTCGGGGGTCTCGGTGAAGTCGATCGCGGTGAACAGCCGGGCGTTCGCCGGGTCCGCGAGGTCGTTCGACACGACGAAGTCGGACGCGGCCTCGGCGAGGCGCTCCTGGACCAGCAGCAGGGTCGTGTTCGGGGAGGTGCTGTTCTTGACCGCGTACACCCCGTCGGCCCCGCCGGCGAGGGACAGGAACCCGACCGAGTCCGAGCCGATCAGGTCGTACCCGTCGGCGGTCTCCCAGTCGAACCCGGTCAGATCGCGGACCTGCGACGCGAGCAGCGACGGGGTCACCATCTTCAGCGGGACGCCGGTGCCCGGCAGGCCGGCGTCGGTGGCGGCGCGGTACTCCGGGCTGTGCAGCACGCTGTCGAACAGGGGGCGGAGGGTCATCCCGCCGGCGAGCAGGGCCTCGCGGTGGGCGGTGAGCCGGTCGGCGTCGAGCAGGGACGTGTCCCGGCGGAGCAGCAGCTCGGTGACGTGCTCGACCACGCACTCCGGGAACCGGTTGTCGCCCGCGATCTGGCGCCCGAGGTCGGCGAGGCTGTCGCCGGGGTCGCCGTAGTACGCGGGCGGCGTGCCGAGGACCAGCTCCCAGTTGCGCTCGCGCGCCGGGTGGTACTCGGACACCTCGGCGCCGGTGAACTCCTGGTACGAGAACCCGAAGAAGTAGGCCGCGAGCGGGTCGAGGCTCACGTGGCAGTTCATGCAGCCCGGGTTGGTCCGGAGCGCGTCGGTGATCGCGGCCTCGTCGAGCAGGTTGACGTTCCGGTCGAACTCGATCGGCCGGGTCAGGTAGTCGTGGCACAGGAACAGCCGGCTGACGACGTTCGCGCGGCCGCGGTTCGCGTTCGAGTCGGTGGTCTGGTACCGCCACCACATCGAGTTCGCCGCGAGCAGGCCCGCCGCCGGGCGCGCGTCGGTGTAGTGGACCTTCTTCCAGCCGGTCTCGCCGGCGGGGTAGTCGACCGGCCACATCCGGGCCAGCACGTCGTCCGCCATCGTCCAGTCCGCGGTGACGAGCTCGGTCACCGGCAGGTCCTCGCGGGCGATCGTCGCGAGCACCTCGAGCGGCTCGCGGCCGATCGCGCCCACCACGTCGGCGTACGGGACGTCCGCCACGTCGAACCCGGCGAAGTTCACCAGGTACGTCTCGGTCTCGGTGAGGAACACCTCGGCGAACAGGTCCGCCACCCGGTCGCCGAACCGATCGTCGGCCATGAACGCGTCGAGCTCGGCGTCGAGCGAGGTCGGGTCGGCCTCGACCCGGGCGATCTCGTCGGGGGACGGCCGGACGCCGCGCAGATCGAGCGACGCGCGGGTCAGCAAGGCGACGGGCGGCAGCTCGACCACCACCTCGGGGTCTGCGGTCGGATCGCGCGGATCCGGGTCGGACCCGGCGGGCGGCTCGCCCTGGCACGCGACGAGCGCGAGGATCGTCACCACGGCGCCACCCCCATCGCGATCAGGGTCGACACGTCGGCGCAGACCTCGCCCATCGGCTCGCCCTGGTAGAACGCCTGGCCGCAGCCGTCGCACTGGGCGGCGTCGTAGTCCGGGTCCGTGCCGTCCGAGCCCTGGAACTGGATGTCGTACCAGGTGCCGTCGGGGGCGCGCAGCCCGACCGTCCCGCTGAGCTCGTCCTCGCACGGCAGGCCGAGGATCGCGGACCCGACGGTGTTGTTGTCGTACGCGAGCGCCCACCCGTCGGCGAACCCGCCGAACCCGCCGGCGAGGGTGGTGCTCGACGCGTCGAGGATCGGCACCGCGTAGGTGATCACGGTGAGATCCGGGTCGAGCCCGGCCTCGAGCCAGGTGCCGCGCGCCTCCGGGCCGTCCCACCGGAACGTCCCGCCGATGTCGGTGATGTAGTACTCGAGCGGCACGCCGCCCGACTCGCCGACGCCCTTCTGCCACACCGCGCCGCCGGCGAGCTCGAGCTGGTGGCCCTGCGCGTCCTCGACCGTGGCCCCGCCGAACGCGTACCAGTAGTCGAACACGAGGCCGCTGTACGGGTCGTACAGGTCGTTCTCCTCGTACGCGAACACGTAGCCGTCGAACTCGGTGCCGTCGGACGCGGTGCACGAGTCGTACCAGTACTCGCCGTCCGGGGTCGCGTACACGTACGGGCAGGCGAGGGTGCTGCTGTCCATCACCGCGTCGTACGCCTCCTGGACCGGGGTCGCCGTGATCGTCAGCGTGAGATCGAGGCCGGTCTGGAGCGCCTCGCCGAGCTCGGCCAGCGACGCGGTCGGGACGGGGGTCGTGTCTGCGTCGAAGATGTAGTCGCTCGGCGGCGGCGCGGTCGTCTCGGGCGGCGGGGTGGTGATCGGGGCGGACCCCTCCGCTGGCCCGGCGCCGTCGGCGCAGCCTGCGATCAGGCCCCCAGCGATCAGGCTGGTGGTGAGCACGGTTCTCATCGATGGCCCCCTCGGTCGTGGTGCACGTGGGTGGTCGGGTCCCACCCGATGTTCACGGGTCGCTCGATGTCGGACCCGCGACCACCCGGTCCCCGAAAAAGGATCCGGATCGACGGACCGGGATCGCGTGGTATGGCTCGACCCGGAGGACGACATGGCACTGGTGGGCTGGCTGTGGGCGACCGGCGCGGCGTACGCGGACCCCGCGCTCGAGATCAAGGAGGGAACCTGGGAGCTCGGCGGTCACGCGACCGCGAACATCACCATCGACCGGGGCGTGACCGACCTGTACCTCGATCTGTCGCCGACCGTCGGGTACTTCGTCGGCCGGGACCTCGAGCTGCTCGGCGGGCTGTCGATCTACGTCCACGGCCAGGACGTCGGGGTCGGGTTCTTCGGCGGGGTCGACTACCTGTTCCCGACCGACGGCGCGCGGCCGTACCTCGGCGGCACCGTCGGCTACAACACCGACGTGTTCACCTACGGCCCGTACCAGTACACGGCGTCGGACGTGGTCACCCTGTCGGGCCGCGGCGGGATCCTGCTCCCGCTGAACCGGCGGGTCGGGCTGGATCTCGGGGTCCGGGTCAACCTGAACATCGCCGACACCGGGACCTCGACCGAGATCCCGCTCGGGTACCTCGGCGTCCGCGCCTTCTTCTAGGGGAGCGTCACAGGTCGATCGACGCGCCCTCGGCGACCCAGATCACCTCGCTGGTCCAGTCGCCGCCGTGGTCGGTCTGCAGCAGGTGCTTGCCGGCGGCGACGTAGATCCGCGTCCCGCCTTCGACCCGGTGACCGGACAGGTACGCGACCCCGTCTCCGTTCACGTCGACCGGGATCACATGGACCACGCCGCTCTTCAGCAGCGCCTTGTGGAGCTTCGCGTAGTCGGGGCCGAGCTCGGTCAGCGGCTTCGCCTCGGGATCGACCACCAGCGCCTGGGTCACCGACGCCGACGCCGCCGACGCGTTGCCGTCCACCAGGTGGACCAGCGCGACCGTCTGGTACAGGTGCTGGAGCTCACCGGCGGCGATCGGCGCCTGGAGCCGCCCGAGCGACGCGTCCGCCTCGCCGAGCAGGTTCATCGCGGCGTCCACCTCGGCGTCCCGGAGCGAGGCCAGCGCGTCGTCGACCATCGCGGAGATCGGGCTCGTCGGCAGATCCTCGTCCGCCCCGCCCGACGCCGACGCGGTCTTCGCCGCCTTGTCGGCCTTGGGCTCCTTCTCGGCCTTGTCGGCCTTGGCCGCCTTGGTCGGCGCCTCGTCCGCCTCGCCCGGATCGCCGAGCCCCTCGTCGTCGGTCGCCTTCGCCGACTTGCCCTTCGCCGCGATCGGGGCCGCGACCACCGGCGGCTCGGTCGCGGCGAGCCCCTGCGGGATGCCGGTGATCAGGTCCTGGGCCGCGCTCACCAGCGACTCGATCCGCTTCGGGGTCGCCACCACCGCCTTCACGTCGTTCGCGAGGGTCTTCGCGACCTTCGGGAGCTGGAGCGGGCTCATCCCCGCCTCCTGGATCAGCTGCGGGTTGAGCTGGCCCGGGAACGCCTGGCACGCGGCGACCAGCGCCTGGACCTGCGGGACCAGCTCCTTCACCTCGTTCGGGATCCCGGCGAGGTCGAGAGCACCTTTGTTCGCGGCGTCGATCATCGCCTGGACCTCTTGCGAGCCCGTCCCGCCGACGGTGAGGTACGGCTTGCTGTCGCGCATCTGGACCTCGATCGGGCCGCCCGCGCGCTGCTTGAGCTCCCACATCGTCATCCGGATCGGGGTGCCCTCGGTCAGCCCGACCGCGAGCGCGATCCGGTCCTGCGCGCCGATCACCCGGCCCTGGATCGCGTCCAGCGTGTCGTGGATCGCCTTGGCCTTCATCAGGACCGAGTCGAACGCGGTGATCCCGGTCTCGGTGATCACCGGGATGTCCTGGGCCTGCAGATCGGCCATCGCGTCGGACGCGCCGCCGGCGGCGAGCGCGGGGGCGGACAGGGCCAGGAGCAGCAGCAGCGTGATGGAGCGCATGGTCGGGATCCTCGTGGCGTGGCCCGCCCGTCACCGGCAGCAGGGCTGCGGCGCGAGCGGTTCGGGGTTCGGAGACAGAGAGGGAGCGGAACGACCGGACGAGCGGTCAGCCGCAGTCGACCTCGGCGAGCTTCTTGCCCTGCAGGCCGTAGCAGAACTTCTCCTGGCCTTCGCCGGCGTCGATCGTGAACGATCCGGTGGCCTTGCCGGATTCGATCACGATCTGGTGCGAGCCGGGTTCGAGCTCGAGCTTGGCCGGGGTCCGCCCGCGGTCGTCGCCGTCGATCAGCAGCCGCCCGCCCGGGGGATCGGTGATGATCTTCACCAGGGCGCCGCCGGTGGCGGTGGTCGCCGGCTTCGCCGGGGCGGCGGGTGCCTCCGCGGGCGCCGCGGCTCCGGACGGCGCGGGCGTCGTCGCCGGCTTCGCGGTCGACCCGGACGGAGTCGTCGTCGAGCCGGTCGAGGTCGAGCCGGTCGAGCCGGACGGCGCGCCGGACACGGTCGGGGCCGGGGTCGGGACCGCCGGGCTCGCCGCGCCGGTCGGGGCGGAGGTCGAGCCGGTGCCCGCGGTCGCGCCGGTCGGGGTGCCGTCCGCGGAGGTCGGGGCCGCGGCGCTCGCGACGCCGGACGCGGCCGGAGGTCCGCCGACGGGGGTGACCGTCACC
>JBEBJW010000343.1:0-6864 GCA_040079715.1 Myxococcota bacterium
CGTCGTACGCGCGGTGGTGGGCCCGGGCCCAGATGACCCGCGCGGTCGACGGGGGCGGGCGGACCGTCCGGCTGACCGGCGCCGCGGTCGAGCAGCTGCGCAACCTGCGGCGGGCCCGGCGGGACCGCGAACAGTCCGGCGCGACCTACACCGTGGCCGAGCTGGCGGCGGACGCCGGCGTGACCGAGGCCCGGGCGGCGGATCTGCTGACCCGCGGACCGATCCTGTCGCTCGACGCGCCGCTCGACTCGGAGGAGCCGGACGGCGGGCGGATCGGCGACGGGATCCCGGCCGACACCCCGGACGCCGAGGGCGCCGCGAGCTCGGCCGAGCTGGTCGAGCGGCTGCGGGTCGCGCTCGAGGCGCTGCCGGACGAGCGGTCGCGGTACGTGGTCCGGCGTCGGTTCGGGCTCGACGACGACGAGCCGTCCACCCTGGTCGAGATCGGGCTCGAGCTCGGGCTGTCGCGCGAGCGGGTCCGCCAGATCGAGGCCCGGGCGTTCCGGTGGCTGCGCGAAGAGGGCGGCCTCGGCGACACGATGCTGATCGAGACCGACGAGGCCCGCGACGCGGCGTGATCCGGGGTGTGAGGAGCGCTCGGGAATGCTCCCTTCAGGGAGCGTTCACGCGCTCCTGATGCGAGTCTTCGGGCCGCCGTCCCGGCTCGCTGGGACGACTCGGAGCGACGGAGGGACCGCCGCAGGGAGCGGAGGGTCGCCCGGAGGGCGGCAGTCCGAAGGCGAGCCATCGGCATCCCAGGCCGGGAACCTCGCGAAGCGGCCTCTCCCGAGGCCTGCTGGGCGTCGCGTCAGCCGACCTCGATCGGCTCGAGCAGCCGAGGGACGGTCACGTCGTACCCGAACCGGTCGGTGATCCTGCGCCGGAGCGTGTCCTGCGCGAGCGGTTCGCCGTGGACCACCGCCACCCGATCGGGCCGGCGGGGGAGGGCGCCGAGCCAGTCGAGCAGCCCGCCCTGGTCCGCGTGGGAGGACGAGCCGCGGAGCTGGACCACCTTCGCCGCGACCGGCCAGTACACGCCGTGGATCTTGATCGCGGTCGCGCCGCCCGCCAGCGTCTCGCCCCGGGTGCCGGCCGCCTGGAACCCGGTCAGGCACACGGTGTTCCGCGGGTCGCCGACCATCGCCTTGAGGTGGTGGACCACCCGGCCGCCGGTCGCCATCCCGCTGGCCGAGATCACGATCCGGGGCCCGCCACCCGCGTCGAGCGCCTTCGACTCGTCGACCGTCCGGACGAACCGTACGCCGGCGCACATCCGGGCGCAGGCCTCGGGCGACAGGCGGTGCTCGCCGGCGTGTTCGACGAAGATCCGCGTCGCGTCCGTCGCCATCGGGCTGTCGACCCAAACCGGCACCGCCGGGATCGCGCCCGCGTCGGTCAGGGTCGCCAACAGGTGCAGCACCAGCTGGGCCCGCCCGACCGCGAACGCCGGGATCAGCAGCGTGCCGCCGCGGGCCACCGTGTCGATCACCACCGCCGCCAGCTCGGCCCCGAGATCGACCGCGGGGTGCGTCCGGTCGCCGTAGGTCGACTCGATCACCACCAGGTCCGCGCCGGGCGGCACCTGGGGCGGCTTCATCAACAGGTCGGTCGACCGCCCGAGATCCCCGGACACGAGCACCGTCCGCCGGCCGTCGTCGAGGTGGACCGACGCCGCGCCGAGCACGTGGCCGGCCGGGGTGAACGTCGCGGTCATCCCCGGCGCCACCTCGATCGGTGCCCCGAACCCGACCGGGGCGAGGTGGGGGAGGACCGCCCGGCCGTCGTCTGCGGTGTACAGCGGCAGCGCGGGGTGGTGGCGGGTGGTTCCGGTGCGGTTCCGGTACTTCGCCTCCTCCTCCTGGAGGAACCCCGCGTCCGGCAGGAGGATCGCCGACAACGCGGCGGTACCCGACGTGCACCACACCCGCCCGGCGAACCCGTCGCGGACCAGCGCCGGCAGGTACCCGGTGTGGTCGACGTGGGCGTGGGTCAACACCACCGCGTCGAGCGAGGCAGGGTCGACCGGGAACCGGTCCCAGTTCCGCAGCCGGTGGACCTTCAGCCCCTGGAACAGCCCGCAGTCGACCAGGACCTGCGCCCGGTCCGTGCGCACGACCACCCGCGACCCGGTGACGGTGTCGGTGGCGCCGAGCAGGGTGACGTTCATCGGGCCTCGCGGGCGACGGGGTGGTCGGCGGCGACCGGGAGGGCGAGCACGAACCTGGCTCCGCCCTCCGGCCGGTTCTCGGCCCGGATCGTGCCGTGGTGCGCCTGCGCGATCCCGCGGGCGATCCACAGCCCGAGCCCCGCGCCGCCCCGCGGCCCCTCGGTGCGGACGAACCGGTCGAACAGCTCGGCGACCAGCTCGGGCGGGATCCCGGGCCCGTCGTCGTCGACCACGATCTCGACCTCGCCGTCGATCCGGCGGGCGGACAGGGTGATCGCGCGCTCGGCGAACTTCACCGCGTTCGACACGAGGTTCCCGAGGGCCTGGACCACCCGGTCGGCGTCGACCCGCACCGCCAGCTCGGGCGGCACGTCGTCCGCCAGGGCCACCCCGCGCTCGTCCGCCAGCGGCCGCAGCTCGTCCACCACCGCGCGGACCAACTCGTGCACCGGGTGATCGTCCGGGTGGATCGCCATCGACCCCGACTCGAGCACCGCCACGTCGAGCAGGTCGCGGATCAGCCGGGTCTGGCGCTGGGCCGAGCGGCGGGCCAGCAACAGGACCCGCTGCTGGTCGGCGTTGACCACCCCGAGCCGCTGCCCGAGGAGCAGGTCGATCCCGGCGAGGATCGACGCCGCCGGGCTCCGCAGGTCGTGCGACACCACCGACAGGAACACGCTCCGCATCCGGTCGAGCTCGCGCAGCTTCAGCACCAGCCGGTTGCGCTCGATCGCGTACCGGACCGCGCGCTCCACGATCTCCCCGTCGGTCCGACCCTTGACGAGCCAGTCCTGCGCGCCCTCCCGCACCGCCTGGACCGCGATCGTGTCGTCGTTCAGCCCGGTCAGGACCAGCACCGGCACGTCGGGCGCGACCGCGCGGACCCGGCGGCAGGTGTCGAGTCCGTGGCTGTCCGGGAGGGACAGGTCGAGCAGGACCACCTCGTACCCGCTGCCCGGACCGGCGGACTTCAGCGCGTCGAGCGCGGCAGCGAGCCGTTCGACGTGGTCGATCGCGAACCGGTCGCCGAGGAGGGCCCGGAGCAGCCTCGCGTCGCCCGGGTTGTCCTCGACCAGCAGCACCCGGGTCCGGTCGGTCACCCCGGCAGCCGGACGATGGTGAGCCAGAACTCCTCGATCGACCGGATCACCTTGAGGAACTGCTCGAGGTCGACCGGCTTCGTGACGTAGCAGTTCGCGTGGAACTCGTACGCCCGCAGGACGTCTTCATCGGCTTTGCTGGTGGTCAGCACCACCACCGGGATCCGCATCAGATCGGGGTCGGACTTGATGTCGGCCAGGACCTCGCGGCCGCTCTTCTTCGGGAGGTTCAGGTCGAGCAGCACCAGGTCCGGTCGCGGCGCCCCGGCGTACGGACCCTCCCGGCGGAGGAACGCGATCGCCTCGACCCCGTCCGGCACGACGTGGAGGTGGTTCCGCACCTTGCCGTCGCGGAGGGCCTCGCGGGTGAGCCGCACGTCGCCGGGGTTGTCTTCGACGAGCAGGATCTCTACGGCGTCGCCCACGACCGCCTCCGGTCCGGCAAGGTGAACGAGAACGTGGCGCCGGCCCCCGGGACCGACTCGACCCGAACGACGCCGCCGTGCTCCTCGACGATCCGCTTGACGATCGCGAGTCCGATCCCGGTGCCGGGGTACTCGGCCCGGGTGTGCAGCCGCTGAAAGATCTGGAAGATCCGATCGGCGTACTTCGGCTCGAGCCCGATCCCCGCGTCGCGGACCGCGATGGTCCAGCCGGCGTCGTCGCGTCGGGCCTCGATCCACACCTCCGGGGGGACGCCGGGACGCTGGAACTTCAGCGCGTTCGCGACCAGGTTCTGGAACACCTGCCCGAGCAGCGGCGCGTCGCCGACGACCATCGGGAGCCGATCGACGTGGACCACCGCGCCGGACTCGCGCACCGCGACCGCCAGGTCTTCGAGCACCCGGCGCACCACCTCGCCGAGGTCGACCTTCACGTGCGGCGCTTCGGTGCGGCCGACCCGGGAGTACGCGAGCAGGTCGTTGATCAGCGCCTGCATCCGCTTCGCCCCGTCGACCGCGAACCCGATGAAGTCCTTCGCGTCGGCGTCGAGCTGGTCGCCGTACCGGCGCTCGAGCAGCTGGAGGTAGCTCGACACCATCCGCAGCGGCTCCTGCAGATCGTGCGACGCGACGTACGCGAACTGTTGGAGGGCCTCGTTGCTCCGGGCGAGGGCCGACGCCTGGTGCCGGAGCAGCTCCTCCGACTGGCGGCGCTCGGTCACGTCGCGGAACGCGCTCACCACGAACGCGCCCTCGGCCGTGTCGAGCGGGCGGAGGCTGACCTCGGCCGGGATCTCGGACCCGTCCTTGCGGACCGCCACGAGCTCCATCCCGATCCCCATCCGCCGGGTCTGCGGCCGCGCGGCGTACTGCGTGCGGTGCCGGACGTGCTGGTCGCGCAGGGACGGGGGGGTCAGCGTCTCGATCGGCTTACCGACGAGCTCCCCCGCGTCGTACCCCAGCATCTTCTCGGCCTGGGCGTTCGCGACCAGGATCACGCCGGAGGCGTCGCAGATCAGCATCCCATCGGGAGCCGCGTCCATCAGCCCGCCGAACAGACGGGTGATCGAGGCCGGCTGGGCGGCGAGGTCGCGCGCCATCGGGGCCGTCGCGGTCGACGGGGTGTCGCGAGTGGAGTCCATCGGTCGGTGCGTCCCAGGCTCATCAGAACCGTCGACACCGTCTTCGGCAAGGTCCGACGCGACCCGGCGGAGAAATTCGACCACGGAATCGCTCACCACCGCCCCTCGCACGCGCACGCAACTCGCGCATCGGTTCCGAATGCACGAATCATGCCGGGCGAGCGCGGGGCGCTGGAGCGGATCGAGGTCCGCCGACCGTGTCGGACCCCACGGCCCGGTGTGCAGAATCGCGCACCGGGCCCGGGATCCAGGGTGGGTGGGTCAGCGCTGCGGCGTCAGGTCCGACTCGAGCTCGTCGAGCGGGTGCGAACCGTTGTCCATCAGCGGGTCGGTCCGACGGCTGGACGCGCTGGTCGACGGGAGCGCCCGGCGGACCTGGTTGCCCACCCGGTTCGCGGACCGGGACACGTCCGACCGCAGCTCCCGGCCGGACTTCGGGGTCAGCAGGAGCGCGACCGAGGCTCCGACCAGCAGGCCGGTGCCGAACAGCGCCAGCGCCGACAGCACGGAGGTGGAGTACTCGGGGCGGGTGGTGAGGCCGACCTTCTCGAGGACGGTGTTGGGATCGAACTGGGGCATTTTCATCGGTCTTCTCCTGGGTACAGCTTGCGAAATGAATGCAAACTCGAATGGGGCGATCACGACGTATTCCGAACGGACCAGGTCGAGGGCCGTCGGTGACCGCTGGGTCGCAAAAATGAAATCCGGTCGTTTGCATTGATAAACGGATGCGTCTTATGTCTCGCGTCAGAGGAGGTACGATGATGCGGATGCCTGGTTTCACGGTGCTCGGTGGCGCGCTCGCAGCCGCCTGGTTCGCGGCGGGTTGCGAGACGAAGTCCGGCGACGACTGTTCGGCGCTGTGCACCGACGTGTACGAAGACTGCGCCGTCGACTGCGACGACAGCGACGACGAGTGCGACATCCACTGCACGGACGACCGCGACCTGTGCATCGGCAGCTGTGACGAGAGCGACGCCGACAACTAGCCGCGTGGTCCCGCCCGGGCGGAGCGATCACTGCGCGCTCCCCCGGGCGAGGCTTCGGGTCCTCGCGATGTCGTCGCCCGGTGAGCGGCAGGCCCTCCGCGTCGCGGGCGCGCCGGCACGGAGCAGGGCGAGGCCCCGCGCAGTGCTAGCTCACTTCGTGCGCTTCTTGGCGACGTCGCTCTTGCCGGCGAAGTGCCCGCGCTCGTTGCGGGTCTGCTGCGCCGCCGACCGCTCCCCGCCGCGGCGCCGATCGGCCTCGGACAGGTTGCGGGCCGGGTTCCGCTTCGGGTCGACGGCCTGACCGTCCATCCCCTCGGTGTCGTCCATCATCGGCTCGTCGTTCCGCTCGGTTCGGCGATCCTGCTGTTCTTCGCTCATCTCGGCCTCCGTTCGTTCGTTCGTGCGGTCACTCGCAGTGGTTGTTGCTCGTCGGGGTGGGCCGCGGCCGGATCGAGCGCCGCCCGCGGCCCGTCGGGGCGCTCAGGTCCCCGGAGTGCGGTTCCGGGTGGCTCCGCCGGTGGTCGAGCTCGCGGTCGCGCCGACCTCGCCGCTCTTCGACGGCCCCCCGTGGCTCAGGCCGAGCCCGTGCTGGCTCTGCGACTGGACCCGGATCTGGTTGTGGACGTCCTTGACGCCCTCGACCCGCTCGACGACGGTCTCGGCCATCCGCTTCTGGTGACGGTCATCGACCGTCCCGCCGAGCGTGATCTCCCCGTTGTCGACCTTCACGTCGATGCTGGACGCGTCCACGCCCGGGTCCCGGGTCAGCGCGTCGCACACCTCCTCGCGGATCCGGTCGTCGCTCCGGCGATACCCCTTCGGGCCCTTGCCGGTGTGCAGCCCGCGGTCGACGGACCGGTCGTCGGTGCGCCAGCCGCGCTGCCCCTGGTCCATCTGCCCCCCGCGCCAGCTCGGCTGGGTCATCCCGCCACCGAACCCGCCGCCGGACTGACCGTAGCCACCGTAGCTGCCCTGGCCGCCGAATCCGCCCTGGAAGTAGCCGCCCTGGCCGTAGCTGCCGCC
>JBEBJW010000344.1:0-6857 GCA_040079715.1 Myxococcota bacterium
GTGCCGGCGGGGTGGTTCGTCAGCGGGGCGGCCGATCCGCTCCAGCGCGACGGGCTGCCGGTCCGGTCGCTGTGGGTCGACGGGTTCGTGATCCGCCGGGTCCCGGTCACCAACGTCGAGTATCTCGCGTACCTCGACGCGCTCGTCGCGGACGGCCGCACCGACGAGGCGTGGCGGCGCGCGCCCGGGCCGGCGGGCGGGGAGCGGGTGGTGGCGCTGGGGCCCGACGGCCGGTTCCGGCTGGTCCCCGACGCCGAGGGCGACCTGTGGGAGCCGGGGTGGCCGGTGTGCATGGTCGACTGGTCCGACGCGACCGCCTACGCCGGGTGGCTCGCGGCGCAGACCGGCCTGCCGTGGCGGCTGCCGGGGGAGCTCGAGTGGGAGAAGGCCGCGCGCGGCGCGGACGGGCGGCGGTACCCGTGGGGCGACGCGTTCGAGGACACCTGGTGCAACATGCGGGGCAGCCGCGCCGATCCGCGCCCGATGGACATCCGGTCGTACCCGATCGATCGGAGCCCGTACGGGGTGCGCGGGCTCGCCGGCAACTTCACCGATTGGTGCCTCGACCGGTACGATCCGGCGGGACCGCCCGTCGACCCGTCCGGCCGGGCTGCGATCGACGACGGACCCGCAGCGTACCGGGTGGGTCGCGGCGGCAACTGGTCGTTCAACGCGGCGGCGTGCACCACCGGCTACCGGTTGCACCTGCTCCCGACCGAGCGCCGGTCCGACACCACGATCCGGCTCGCGCGACCGGCCGCGTGGGGTAGGATGCGCGCGTGACCGGAAACTCCGAGGAGCCGACCGGGCGGGTGCTCGGCGGGCGGTACGAGGTGCTCGAGCCCCGCGGGACGGAGTCCCTCGGCCGGGTGTACGCCGCCCGTGACGAGCGGACGGGCAGGCGGGTCCAGGTCAAGATCCTCCCGCCGCAGCTCGCCGCGGACCACGAGCGGTTCACCCGGTTCGGCCGGGAGATCACCGCGAGCTTCATGGTGACCCACCCGAACACGGTCGAGGTGCTCGACTACGGCGAGCAGGACGGGCTGCACTTCCTGGTGCTCGAGGGCCTCGCCGCCCACCCGCTCGCGGCCGAGCTCGCGAAGGGCAAGCTGCCGGTCGACCGGGCGGTGGGGATCGCGGCACAGGTCGTGCAAGCGATCGGCGCTGCCCACCAGGAGCGGATCGTGCACCGCGCGCTGTCGCCCGAGAACGTGCTGCTGCTCGAGAACGTCGCGCCCGGCGCCGGCGACTTCGTGAAGGTCCGCGACTTCGGGATGTCGAAGCTGATCTCCGACGACGACACCGACCTCACCGCGAACGAGATCCGGGTCGGCGACGCGGCGTACATGGCCCCGGAGTACGTCACCACCGGTCAGTTCCACCCGAAGGGCGACCTGTACGCGGTCGGCGCGCTGCTGTTCCGGATGATCGCGGGCCGCCCGCCGTTCACCGGCGAGCGGGACCGGCAGCTCGCCCAGCACGTGTCCGCGACCGCGCCGCGCCTCGGGTCGGTCGTGCCGGGGGTGGCTCCGTGGCTCGACCAGCTCGTCGCCGAGCTGCTGGCGAAGGATCCCGAGGCCCGTCCGGGCGTCCACGCGGTCCTCGCGCGGATCGAGGACGGCGTCGGGCACCCGGTGGAGATCCCGCCGCTGATCCCGCTGTCCGGCGACGGCGCGGTCCCTGCGGCCGAACTGTCGCAGGCGATCGCCGCAGAGCCGGGCTCGGTGTCCGGGATGGTGCTCGGGGGCGCCGCGCTGGTGGTGGTCGGGGCCGCCGGGCTGCTGGCGCTCGTCGCAGCGGCCGTGGTGGTCGCGTTCGTGCTCACGTTGCCGTCGTGACCGTGATGGAAGGGTGGATGTCGAGTCGGCGGAAGGATCGGTGGGCGCCTCGGATGCGCGGGGCCGGTTGGCTGTGGGTCGCGCTCGCGGTGCTGTGCGGGCTGGTGGCGTCGACGCCGGCCCGGGCGCAGGGGTTCGGGAGCTTCATCAGCCCCGGGCCGCTGAGCTACGACCACGCGGACATCGACACGGTGACCGGCTGCACCAACTGCCACTCGCCGGGCTCGGGGCCGTCGCCGGACCGGTGCATGACCTGCCACGAGAGCGTGAAGAAGCAGGTCTCCACCAAGGTCGGGTTCCACGCCCGCCGCGCCACCGCGTGCGGCAAGTGCCACGGGGAGCACAAGGGCAAGGATCGCGAGCTGATCCCGATCATCTCGAAGAACGACGCCACGTTCGACCACCGGATCGACACCGGGTGGGCCCTCGAGGGGGAGCACGATCGGATCGGGTGCGAGCAGTGCCACAAGACGCCGCGCAAGTACATCGGCCTCGACCCCGAGTGCACCTCCTGCCACCAGGATCCGCACGGGGCGAACCTCAGCCGCCGTCCGCTGCTGAAGAATTGCGACACCTGCCACGACGCGAACGACTGGGACGCGCTGCCGCTGTCGGCCACCGTGTTCGACCACACCCGGATCGCCGACGCGGACTACCTCCTCGACGGCGAGCACCTCGAGGTCGACTGCGTCGACTGTCACTTCGAGATGAAGTTCGTCCCGGTCGAGCACGCCACCTGCGTCAGCTGCCATGTGAACACCCACCGCGCGTCGTTCAAGAACGAGGCGTGCACGAGCTGTCACCCGAACGCGTCCACCTGGGCGGTCCCCGGGTTCGACCACGACCGCGCGCAGTACCACCTCGCCGGTCAGCACACCAAGGTCGCGTGCGACGACTGCCACGAGGCGGACAAGACCGAGCCGCTCGCGTTCCAGCGGTGCGACAACTGCCACATGGACATCCACCGGAACCAGTTCGCGCCGCGCGGGTGCGATGCCTGCCACACGGTGCAGACCGCCCGGTTCGCGCTGCGCGACTACGACCACGCCCAGACCGAGTACCCGCTGATCGGCAAGCACGCCGAGCAGGAGTGCGAGGAGTGTCACCAGGACCGCGACAAGGCGGTGTACGTTAACCTCGCCCACGACGACTGCGACGCGTGCCACGACGACGCGCACGCCGGCCGGTTCGAGCCGACCGCCTGCGACACGTGCCACATCCCGGACGGGTTCCACGTCCAGGCGTTCGACCACGACAAGACCGACTTCCCGCACACCGGCAAGCACATCGGGCTCGAGTGCAACAAGTGCCACCGGGACTTCCAGTGGAACGGCATCCCACACGCGTCGTGCGTCGACTGCCACTACACCAAGAACCCCCACGGCGAGTCGATCACCGGCGAGCAGTGCGAGAGCTGCCACACCACCACCGGGTTCGACGTCCTCGAGTTCGACCACCTCGAACGGACCGGGTTCGACCTCGCGCCGGCGCACGATCTGCTGGACTGCGCGTCGTGTCACACCCAGATCACCGACTTCGTCGGGCTGGACTCGACCTGTGAGGCGTGCCACGCCGACGATCGGCCGTGGGGGCACTACGAGGGGGACTGCGCCGGCTGTCATCAGGCGGAGAACTGGTTCCCGGCCGGGCTCGGCGCGAACGATCACGCGATCACCGGGTTCGCGCTGGCGGGGGCCCACCGGCTCGAGCCGTGCGAGTCGTGCCACCCGCCCGGGCGCCCCCGCGGCGAGGCCGAGCCCGACTGCGCGGCGTGCCACGTCCGCGACGACCCGCACCTGAACATGCTCGGGCAGGCTTGCGCCGACTGCCACACCGAGGTGTCGTGGCTCCGGACGACGTTCCGCCACACGACCACCGGCTGGCCCCTGCGCGGGACCCACCGGCTCGCGGCGTGCCTCGACTGCCACGCCGCGGGGTACATCGCCACCCCGACCGAGTGCGTCGCGTGTCACGAGACCGACGCCGCGGCGTGCGTCACCGGCTGCTGCCTCGACGCGCACGCCGGGCCCGAGTTCCCCGACTGCGAGAGCTGCCACCGGGTGTACGCGTGGAGCCCGGTGCCCGCCACCGCCTACCCGCACTGCTCGAACTGAACGAACCGAACTGACGCTCGAGGTCCCTTGTTGCTCTCCTGGTTGGTCGTGGGTGTGGTTCGAGCGCAGGCGCCGGTGGCGACCCCCGCGGCGCCGTTGCCGTCGCTGCCGCCGCCCGACGTGTCGGTCAGCGCGATCGGGGTGCAGTCGTGGACCGACTCGGCGACCGCCCCGACCAACGTCGACCTGCTGGTCTCCGAGCGGCTCCGGTGGACCCTCGCCGGCGACGTGACCGAGCCGGGGACCGACGTGGCGGCGCTGGTCGACGGGCGGTTCACGTTCGACCTCGGGTCGGGCGAGACCCCGTTGATCGAGTGGGGGACGGTCCGCCAGGCGGGCCTACAGGTCACGACCGACCGGTGGACGGTCGATCTCGGGCGGAGCCCGGTGTACCGCGGCGGCCCCCGGCTGGTGGACGGGTTCCAGGCGCGGTACTCCGCGAGCGACACGGTCGAGGTCGGGGTGTGGGGCGGGCTCGAGCCGGACCTGTTCACCACGGTCCCGCGGGTCCGGCCGGGCGGCGGTCCGGTGATCGCGTACGCCACGTCGAACGTCCAGTGGTCGGCGGTCGGCGAGGTGGCGGCGTCCGACACCGGCGACATCGACCGGTTGGCGCTGCTGACCATGGGGCGGTTCGCGCTCGAGCGCCAGCTCGACCTGTCGGGTCGGCTCGACGTGGAGGTCGGGGACGAGGGGCCGCGGCTGGTGGACGGCCTCGTGTCCGCGGTCGCCCACCCGGCGCCGAGCGTGCGGATCGACGCGATGTACGACGCGTTCGGCTCGTACAAGTACCTCACGACCGAGCTGCTCGATCCGCGGCTGACGCGGTTCGTCCAGCGGGAGATCGCCGCCGGCGCGATCCCGGATCTGGTGGAGGACGTGCGCGACCCGACGATCAACCAGCTCGTGGGCGGAGGGCTCCGGTTCCAGCCGGACACCGACGGCGTGGCCCCGCGGGTCGGCGTGTCCGCCCGGTACCGCCTCGCCCCCGAGGCGACCGATCGGTACTTCCGGATCAACCCGCAGGTCGGCGTGGTGCGGGTCGCGGACACCCTCGACCTCATCGCCGACGTGAACTACATCGACGCCGGCCCGTCGATCGACGCGTTCACCGGCCAGGAGCTCCCGGGGGCCCAGCTCGACGGTGGGCTGCTGGTGTACGTCGAGCCGCCGGACGCGGCGGTGTCGGTCGACGCGTCGGCCCGGGTGGTGATCGCGCCGAACGCGTACGACGGGCCGGGCTGGTACTCGGACCTGTTCCTGAACGTGGTCAGCCCGCCGCTCGACCTGCTGTTCATCGCCGGCGGGACCGTGTCGTCCGAGCCGGACCCGCTGTACGAGGGCGACCTCGGGTTCGGGCTGTTCGTGCGGATGGCGAAGTACCTCCGGCCGTCCCGGTAGCCCCACGCAGCCGGGCCGCGCCGCCCCCGCCGTCCTACACCGTCTGCTCCTTCCACCGCGCCAGCGCGTCGCCGATGATCGCGCGGCGCCGGAACGTCTCGACCGCGTGCTCGGGCAGGTCCTCCATCACCCGGAGCGCGGTCCGGGCGGCGGCCTCGACCACCCGGGCGTCGGGGGCCGCCTGGTACATCGCGATCAGGAGTTCGAGCTTCAGCCCCTTGTTGCCGGAGCCTTGGAGCGACTTCAGGCCGCGCTTGACCGCCGCCCGCGCCTGGCTGTCGGCGCCGGTGTCGTGCAGGGCGAGCGCTGCGTCGAGCCGGATCCGGGCCGCCCGGATCGCGAGCAGCGGGCTCGGCCGGTTCAACGCGTCGTTCGCGAGCTCGCGGGCCAGGGCAGGGTCGGTCCGGGCCACCGCCCGCGCCCGGACCGCGAGGAGCTGGGTCCCGGTCTCGTCGATCAACGACGGCGGCGCGTCGGGCATCTCGTCAAGCGCCGCGAGCGCCTCGGCCGGCCGCCCCACGTCGCAGCAGACCCGCGCCGCCCGCAGCCCCGCGTCGAGGCCGCGCACCCCGAGGTGTCGCGCGACCGAGATCGCCTGGGCGGCCGCCTCCGCCGCCTCGCTCGATTGGCCGACCGCGGCGAGCGCCTCCGCCTCGAGCGCCATCGCCTCGGCCCACGCGACCCGCAGCCCGCCGCGCTGGGCCACGTCGAGCAGCGCCTCGACCCGGGCCAGCGCCGGTCCGTATCGCCCGATCACGTTGTCGAGCTCGACGATCCGGATCAGGATCCCGGCGACCACGTGCGGGTCCGCGTCGCGGCCGAGCATCTGGTAGGCCTCGACCAGCTGCTCGAGCGCCTCGGGATAGTGGCCCCGGATCGCGGTGCAGTTCGCCATCCCGCGCAGGGCGCGCGCCTCGGCGTCGTGAGACCCCGAACGGCGCGCGGCGTCGAGCGCGTCGCTCCAGTTCAGCTCGGCGACCTCGATCTCGCCCCGTCGGAGCGCGATGTCCCCCTGGAACCGGAGGATCGTCGACCGCTCGAGCGGCGGCGCCTCCCAGGTGGTCAGCGCCTCACCGAACGCCGTCCGGGCCCGGTCGTACCGGCCGGTGTGGTGGCAGGCACGGCCGAACGCGATCAGCGCCCGCCCGATCGGCTCGGTCGCGCCGAGCCGCTTCGCGTCGTCGACCGCGGTCTCCAGCGGGGCGAGCGCCTCCTCCCAGTCGCCGAGGCCGATCAGCGCCTCGCCCTCGATCAGCCGCGACCACTGGCGCGCCTCGCCGGTCGGGTCCTGGTCGGCGAGGGACGCGAGCTCGCGGGCGATCCGCAGCGCCTCGTCGAACGCGCCGGCCGCGACCTTCGACCGTCCGGCGTCGACCAGCGGTCGGACCTGGGATCCCGCGCGATCGGCGGTGGACGGGTCGCGGCCGATCGACGGCGCCGGTCGGCCGGTCACCGTCGGCCCGCGACGGGGCTCGGGGCGCGGTTCGGGCCGACGGTGACCGGC
>JBEBJW010000345.1:0-6849 GCA_040079715.1 Myxococcota bacterium
CCCGCCCGCGTGGCCGCCGATCAGGGTCGCGCCGTCGTCGGACGCCCCGACGAACGCCATCGGCTGGTGGAGCGCGATCGTCGACTCGCGGGTGAACCGATCGCCGGCGAGCGACAGCAGGTCGATCTGGTTGTCCCAGTGCGACACCAGCAGCCGCCGACTGCGCCGGTCCACCGTCATCGCGTACGGGCGGGCGAACCGGCGGTCGTCCTGGAGGTGGTCGACCTGGTGCTCGGCCAGCACCCTCCGCTCCGACACGCTCCACAGCCGGATCCACCGGTCGTCGTACCCGGCGACCACCACCCGATCGCGGTCGACCGGCAGGATCCACTCGACCCACGACGACGCGACTCCGGCGTCGCGCTCGTCGAGGACCGCCCCGGTCGCCGCGTCGAGCCACCCGAGCCGCTGGGCCGACGCCGCGAGGACCACGTCGCCGAGCCCGAGGACCTGCTCGCACCGGCGGGTCGGGACCGACCACGCGCGCCCCCCGCCGTACCGGACCACGGCGTCGAACGCGGCGACCACCACCCCGTCCGGGACGTCGGTCGCGGTCTCGGCGGCCCGGGGCAACGGCCCCGGAGGGTGAGCGAGCACGGCCGCGAGCCCGCGGTCCGGGTCGTGCCGGGTCAGCCCGCCGCTGGCGTCCAGCGTGACGAACCCGCCCTCGACCCGCACCAGCTCTGCGACCGCGTCGGTCCCCGGCTGGGGGACCAGCCACCGGACGCCGTCCCCGGGCGGAGGCGCGGCGACCTCGATCGGCGTCCCGTCGGGGGCGAACCGGATCGCCCGGCCGGCGTTGCCTCCGGCGAGGAGCCCGCCGTCGACCGGATCGACCGCCAGCCCGAACAGCGTGTCGGTCGCGAGCGCGGTGCACCCGCCCGTCGCGACGTCCCACCGCGACGCGCCCCGGTGCGGGCCGTCCCAGCAAGCGACGACGACCGCGCGGCCGTCGGCGGTGAGCCGGGCCCGCGCGACCCCGGTGACCGGGACCGACCACCGGATCCGCGGCTGGGCGCGATCGAACGTCGTCGGGTCGAGCAGCGCCAGCCCGTACCGGCCGGTGCCGACCAGCACGTCCACCCCGACCACCGTGAGCTCCGCCGCGCCGCCGATCGCGGTCCGGACGGCCTCGCCGCCGAGCCGGTCGACCACTCCGGCGTGCTGGTCGGTCGCGAACGCGATCCGGTCGTCGTCGAGCCACCCGACCGCGTTCACGTCGTACGGCTCGCGGTGGACCCGGACCGACGCGAGGGTCGCGAGGTCCCAGATCCGGAGCGTGCGGTCGTCGCAGGCGGTCGCGAGCCACCGGCCGTCGGGCGAGATCGCGACCTTCCGGACCCCCGCGCCGCCGTGGGCGAGATCCGCCCGGCGGGCGAACGTCGAACCGTCGTACACCTGGCAGTGGCCGTGGCTGTACCCGATCACCACCACGCCGGCCGCCGGGTGGTGGGCCACGTCGTACGCCCAGCCCTGGCCGAGCCCGGCGCTGACCGGCAATCGCGCGCCGGCGCGGTCGAACACCGCCGCCGCGCCGCCCCCGACCACCACCACCCGGTCCCCGACGAACGCGATCCCGTGGATCACGCACCCGAGGGCGAACCGCGGGGCGCCGATCTCGGTCACCGCGACCCCCGCGGCGAGGTCCCGCCCCGCCAGCAGATCGAGCACCGAGCCGGGCGCCGCCGCCCCCCGCGCGTCGAGCCGGGCGTTCGCCTCGCGGGCGTACTCGAACGGCTTGCGGAGCAGCGCCGACGGCGCGTCGCGCAGGCGGTGGAGCAGCGGGTCGACCGCGGGTCCCCCGATCGGCAGCAGGGCGGTGATCATCGCCCGCAGCCCATCGTAGCCGCCGCGGGCGTAGCCGAGCGTGTAGTACGGCAGGTCCGCGCGGGCGTCGATCGCCGCGACCAGCGGGTCCGCGAGCTGCGCCACCCACCCGCGCGCGACCGCCCACGCGACCAGCGCCGGCAGGTTCACCGCGCGCGGGTCCCGGATCCGCGCGGCCACCCCGTCGAGCCCGTCCGCAGCGACCACCGCGTCGAGCCCCGCGGGATCGAGGGGGGTCACCGTCACCGGGCGGCCGGCGGCGGCGAGCGCGCGCTGGGCGGCCGCCCGGACGATCGGCGGGTGCAGGTCGAGGAACGCGACCGCGAGCCGCTCCACCTCGTCGGGGGCGGCGTGCCGTCCGAGCAGTCCGAGCGCCGCCTCGTGCAGCTCGGCGGCCGCGAAGTGATTGTCGACCACGGTCCGCAGCGCGAGCCGCACCAGGTCGAGGTCCACCGGGCGTCCGGCCGCCCCGCGGAGGACCTCGCGCATCGTCCGCTCGAACACCACCAGGTGCGCGAGGCCACCGAACCGCGCCACCGCCCACTCGACCGCCGGGAGCGCCGCCGGATCCGCCCGCCGGGCCAGCGCGACCAGGGCCAGGCGGCGATCGGTCGCCAGCAGCTCCTCGAGCAGGCGCCGGGCGTCGTCGCCGGGGACCTCGGCCAGCGCCAGGATCGCGGCCGGACGGACATCGGGAGGCCCGTCGACCAGGATCGACCGGAGGAGCGCGAGGGCACCCGGATCCCCGGCAGCGCCGATCGCGGTCAGGACCCGCCGGAGCGGGGCCTTGTCGGTGATCGACCGGAGGTAGCTCGGCGTCTCGACCAGCGGGACCTCGGGATCGAGCTCCGGGGTCGGCCGCCCGACCGGGCGCGGGTCCTCCGGGGGCGACGCCGCGCCCGCGTCGTCGGGGTCGGGGTCGGTCGGCGCCGCCGCGTCGGAGGCCGTGTCGCCGGCGGCTCCGCCCGAGGCCTCGGGTTCGCTCCCGTCCGCGTCGCGGGCGTCGCCGTCGTCGGTCGCCTCGTCCGACGGCGCGTCGTCGGTCGCGTCGCCCGACGGTTCGTCGTCGGTCGCCTCGTCCGACACCTCGTCGTCGGAGGCCGTCGGGGAGGTCGGCTCGGCCGCCGCGGGCTCGGGCGCGGCCGGGACGGCAGCCACGGGTTCGGGGATGGGCTCGGGGACGGACGCAGGGGGCTCGAACGGGACCGGCGGCCCGAACGCGGAGCCCTCGACCGCAGCGCCAGCGACCCCGGCGGCGTCGGCGCGGGTCGGCCGCTCGTCGACCCACCGCAGGCGATCCACCAGCGCCGCCAGCGCGGGCGCGTCGATCGTCCCGAGGGCGATTCGGGCGCCGAGCGCGTGCTCCCGCCCGTACGTCGCGCGGGTCCACGCCGCCAGATCCACGACCAGCCCGGGCGCGCGGGCGACCACCGCCGCGCGCTCGGCCGCGGTCAGCGCCTCGACCGCCCGGTCCACCCGGTGCAGCGGGACGCTCGCCAGGATCACCGCCAGGAACGCCCGCTCCTCCGGTCGACCGCACGCCACGAGCGCGTCGAGCGCCGCCTCCCAGGTCGCCGCGCCGATCACCTCGGTCGCGCGCCGGTCGGCCAGCGCGAACACCGGGTCCCGCGCGGCCAGGACGTCCGCGACCACCCGGCCGTACACCGGGCGATCGATCGCGTCCCACAGGGCATCCGCGAGCGCCGCCTCGGTCGCGCCGGCCGCGAACGCCGTCGCCGCCTCCCGCTCCGCCCGGCGCTGCTCCGCCCGGAGCGCCTCCGCCTCCGCCGCCTCGCGGGCCCGCTGATCGGCGCGGTCCGGGTCGAGATCGAGCGCCACGAACCGCCGGCGGGCCTCCGCCAGATCGAGCGCGCCGACGTGGGTCCGGCCGACCGCCAGCTCGGCGAACAGCGCCGCCGCGTCGCGGACCAGCCGGGACGGGCTCGCGCGGACCCGGTCGATCACGTCGGCCAGCTCGGGTCGATCGAGCAGGTAGGTCGTGAACAGCCAGTACAGCGCCCGCGACGGTCGGAGGGTCGACGCGGAGTCGCGGACGGTGGCCCAGATCATCTGCTTGCGGTGCAGCTCGATCAGCGGCTTGAACCACCGGCCGGCGGCGGGGAGGTCCCCCTCGACCACCTGCGCGATCCACCCGCCCCGGAACCAGAACAGGCGCACCGCCGACGGGTCCGGGTCGTAGGTCGGCGTGACCCCGCTGTTCTCGACCACCGACCGGTAGTGCCACGACGGCGCGACCCGGCGCTCGAGGCCGCGCATCCCGGCCCGGAGCGCGTCGAGCACGTCCCCGGGGGATCCGGCAGGGTCGGCGCCCGCGTCGGCGTCGTCCCCGTCGCGATCGCGGTCCCGCACGTACAGCCGGTTCAGCGCGGCGAGCGACGAGATGTGGTCGGCGAACGGGTGGAGCTCGCCGGTCTCGTGGTCGAACAGGTACACGACGGCCTGATCCGGGCGGAACACGTCGAGGGCGGCGAAGTACCCGTCGCCGTTGCCGGCGGTGCCGAGCGGGACGAGGTCGGCGAGGAACCACCGCAGCGCGTGGGTCGTGTACCCGGTGAGGAGCTGCTCCAGCAGGTTGACGTCCGGATCGAGCGACAACAGATCGTCGGCCCAGATCCGCCACTCCCCGAAGTTGCACCACCCGAGGCGGCACGACCCGCGGAGGTGGAGGATCGCCCGGAGCTCGGGCGGGAGTGGGATCCCGTACAGGTCGACCGCCTCGTCCACCAGCGCGTCCGACGGCTCGCCTCGCTCGACCCCGAACCGGCGGACCAGCAGCGGCTCGAGCCCGTCGCGCAGGAACGCGGCCGCCTCGGGATCCGGCGCGACCTCCCGGACCCCGCGGACGAGCGTCGCGGACAACGCCGCCGCCGCCGCCTCGTCGACGCAGGTCTCGTCGCGGACCACGGCCGGCGCTTCGCCCGCGAGGCCCTCCCGGACCACGACGCGCGGCCCGTCCTGCTCGATCTCGATCCGCCAGGTCCCCGCGGGGACGTTCTCGTGACATCGGGTGATCGTCGGCACCGGCACTCCAGGCCCCCACCGTAGTCGCGCCCCGGCGCTCACTCGGTGAGGGTCGATGTTCCACCGGTGCGAAGCGCGGTCCGGTCGCGCGGCGGGTACGGTCGCGGAGGAGGCGCCGATGCCGCTCGCCCTGTTGCTGTCCTGCACCCGGGAGCCCGCGGCGCCGACCGACGCGACCTCGGATCCGGGGTCCGAGCCGGTCGACTCGACGGTACCCTCGACCGGGCCGTTCGACCTGTACGACGACCCGCCGTACGACTGCGCGGCGGGGGTGCCCCCCGGGCCGTTCGCGCCCACCACGCTCTCCCGCGTCGTGACCACCGAGGATCTCGCGTTCGACCTCGACGGTTGGCTGGTCGCGTCGGACCTGGCCGGGAACCTGCTCCGGTACGATGCGGCCGGGAACTTGGCGGTGTGGGTGCCGAATCTGGCGAACACCCGCGGGATCGACCTGCTGCCGGACGGCGCGGTGGTCCTGTCGAACGAGACGCTGGCCCAGCTCACCCGGATCGACCCGGCGAGCGCGGCAGCCACGTCGATCGCGCCGACCGGGGCCTCGCCGGCGGGGATCGATGTCGCCGCCGACGGGACGGTGTACGTCGGGGACCTGGCGAGCGGCGGGGTGTTCGAGGTGACGCCGGCGGGGGACGTGACCGCGCTGTGGCCGCCGTCGTCGACCTTCGTCCAGGCCTACGGCGTCGCGCTGTCGGTCGACGAGCAGACGCTGTACGCCGCCCCGTTCAACGATCGGGCGCTGTATCGGCTCGTCCGCGATCCGGCGGGCGGGTGGAGGGCGCCCGATCGGTGGGTCAAGCTGCCGCAGCACCTGCTGACCGGGGTCGCGGTCGACGCGTGCGATCAGCTGTACGTGCTCGGCGCGGACTGCCACGTGTACCGCATCGACCCGGCGACCGAGGGGGTCGAGACCCTGACGGAGCTGCCGGTCCCGGGCCAGTTCTGCGCGAACCTCGCGTTCGGGCGGGCCGTCGGCGGCTGGGACCCGTACTCCCTGTACGTCACCACCTACGACGACGTGGTCCGGCTGGAGATCGGGGTCCCCGGCCGCCCGCGCTGACGACCCGCGGGACGACTACTCGGAGACCTGCACGTACACCATGTCGTGGCCGGGGTGGGTCGCGTCGGCGCCGGCGGCGGCGTGGCACGACACGCACAGGGTCATCGCCTGGCCGCTGTCGCCGAGTCCATCGGCCACGACGCCGTTCGCGTCGATCGTCAGGCCGGTGATCACGGTCCCGGGCGGGACCTGCTCGTACCAGTACCAGGTGTCGCCCGAGGTTCCGGCGGTGACGTGGGTGGCGACGGCGTACCCGACGATCGTGGTCGAGGTGCTGTCGTACAGCTCTTTGACCGAGGCGGCACCGACGGGGTACTCGCCGTCGCCGTGACCGCTGGCGGCGTCGTTGCTGCAGATCCGGTTCGGACCATGCGGCGAGATCGCGCTCGGCGGGTGGACGTCGGCCTGGCAGTGCCAACCCTCGTACACCCCGTCCTGGATCCACGCGTCGATCGCGGCGTAGCCCTGGGGCGGGACCTGCGACGGATCGGCGGTGGTCGGGGACCCCGAGTCGACGGTGTCGGCGGCGTCGTCGGAACAGGCGACCGCGGCGATCGCGAGGATGGCGAACCGGAACATGCGCTCTCCCTGGCTGGTTTGGCACTCGGGATACGCCGGGGTTCGGATCGCGGATCGGACCGCGCGCGATTCGCCTACGAATCGGCGGTGGTGTTGCCGGGAATCAGGGTTCGACCGAGGACCGCGGCCGCCGCGAGCCCGATCCCGGCCGACGCGTGGGCGAGCGCGACGTGCTCGAGCGACGCGACCGGGCACACGATCGCCTGGAACGCGAACGCGGCGAGGCCGGCCCCGAGCGCCCCCGCCGCGAGGCGCCACCGGGCGGCGCCCCCTCCCCGCTCGAGCGCGAGGATCGCGCCGGCGATCGCGGCCGTGCCGAGCCCGGT
>JBEBJW010000346.1:0-6842 GCA_040079715.1 Myxococcota bacterium
AGTGGTCGATCAGCCGGACGAACGCCATGGATCACACGAGCTCATCGCCGGAGAGGTACAGCCGCACGACCCCTTCGGCCGCGAGCTTCTGCACGAGCTGGACGATCTCCTCCTGGGCCACGACGACCTGGGACCGCGGCAGCGGCGCCATCAGCTCGATCTCCTCGCGCAGGTCGGACGCGGCGCGCGACGACATGTTCCGCAGGAACATCTCGCGCATCGACGGCTCGGCCCCGCGGAGCGCGACGAGCAGCGTCTGGCGCTCGACGTGCTTCAGCAGCGCCTGGACCGACCGGTCGTCGAGGACGGTGAGGTCGGCGAACGTGACCATCCGGCGCCGGAGGACCTCGGACAGCTCGGGGTCGGTCTCGGAGATCTTCTCGAGCAGCGGGTCGCTCTCGGGCTTCGCGAGCCGCCCGAGGACCTGGGCGGTCTTGTCGATGCCCTGGACGTTCCACCGGTCGGCCGACTGGTCGTCGAGCGCGTCGCGGATCGCCTGCTCGATGTCGTCGGCGATCGCGGCCGGGATCCCCTCGAGCTTCGCCATCCGCATCGACAGCTCGAACCGGTCGGACTCGTCGAGCTCGGCCAGCACCTTGGCCGCGGTCTCGGCCCCCATCATCATCAGCGCCACCGCGCGGGTCTGGGGGTGCTCGTCGCCGAGCAGCGCCGCCAGGGTCTGCGGCGGGTGGCTCGCGCAGTACTCCTGGAACTTGGTCGAGAACGCGCGCCGGAGCGTCCCGCCGACCTTCGCGCCCCGCGCGCCGCCCACCAGATCCGGCAGCACGTCGAGGGCGAAGTCCCGGCCGGTCTTCGGCACCATCGACGCCTTCGCGAGGTCGCGGACGAACTCGCCGATCAGCTCCTCGACCACCGACGGCTCGACCGTGTCGACATCGGCGACGGCGTGCCCGATCTCCTCGACCTCGCGGGTCGACATGTGCTGGAGCACCTTCCGGGCGGACTCCCGGTCGAGCACCATCAGCAGGATCGCGGCGCGCTGCGGACCGGTGAGGTCGGCGGCGTTCGCGATCGGGGTCGGTTCCTTGTCGGCCATCGACACGTCCTCCGTCTGTCGTTGCTGAACGCCGCGCGTCGCTCGTCCTGCGCGCGATCCGCGCTACTTGACCCGGGCCCACTTCCGCAGAACGTCGGCGGCGGTCTCGGCCTCCCGGTCGACGAGCCGGTTCAGCTCTTCCTGATCGACCGGCTGGAAGTTGTCGACCAGCGCCTTGAGCCGGTTCGCGATGTCCGCGTCGCTCTCCTGCTTCTCGGTCAACACCTCGCCGTCGACCAGGGCCACGACCTCGGCGGGCTCGGGCTCGAGCGGCCGGACCACCGCGCCGACGATCGGACGGACCACGAACCAGAACACCAGCGCCAGGGCGAGGACCGCGACCGCGTACGGCAGCGCGTCGTTGACCACCGTGCCCGGGACCATCGGCGCGTCGGTCCCGACGGTCCACTCCGGGGTGGCGAACGGCAGGTACGACACGGTGACCACGTCGTTCCGGGCGGCCTGGAACCCGACCGCGGCCTGGACGGCGGCGTCGATCTGCTTCTTCAGGGCCTCGGGCTCGATCTTGCCGGCGGAGCCCTCGACCAGGGACGCGAGGCGCTTCTCGTCGACCTGGACCGCGACCGACACCCGCTGGACGCCGCCGGCGGGGCGGGTCGCGACCTCGTCGACCGTCGGGTAGGCGTAGTTCACCGTGTTCGCGGTCCGGTTCGACTCGGTGCTGGCGCCGGCCGACGGGGTCCCGCGCTCCGGCAGGTTCGCGTCGACGCCGGGGACGCCGCCCTGCTTGGTGCCGGCGCTGGTCAGGGTCTCCTCGTTGACCTCGCTGACCACGGCCTGCTTCGCGGCGTCGACCTGGCGGGTGGTGGTCTCGCGGGAGGTGAGGTCGAGGTCGACGGTGGCGGTCACCGAGAACCCGCCGCCGTAGCCGAGGACCGGGAGCAGGGCCTGCGACACCTGGCGCTCGATCCGGTTCTCGAGCGAGGTCCGGTAGTCGACGAGGGTGCTCATCGTGCCGAGCGCCCCGCCGTCGCCGGGGCCGCCGTCACCGGACGCGAGCAGGTTCCCGCGGTCGTCGGCGACCGAGACCCGCTCGGGCTCGAGGCCCTCGATCGAGTTCGCCACCAGGTTCACGATCGCCCGGACCTTGCCGGGGGTCAGCTCCATCCCGGGGGCGAGCTGGACGAACACCGCGGCCGAGGCGGGGCGCTGCTCGCCGATGTACAGCGACTCCTCGTGGGGGACCACGTGGACCTGGGACGCGACGATCCCGTCGATCCCGTTGAGCATCCGCGCGAGATCGCCCTCGGCGGCCCGGAGGAACGCCCACTGCTGGGCCTGCGGGGTCAGCCCGAGCTGGAGCTGCGAGACCTCGCCGAGGCCCGGCAGGTCCGTCTCCTTCGCGATCGCCGACCGCGCCGCGCCGAGCTGGTTGACCGGGACCTCGAGCGAGTCCGGCGGGCTGAGCTTGTACGGGATCCCGGCGGCGTCGACCGCGGCGGCGGCGGACAGGGCGGCCTCGTACCCCCGGCCGGACACGACCGGGGTGTACGCCGTGGTGTTGGCCCACAGCGACAGGCCGGCCGCGGCGACCACGGCGACCAGGACGGCCAGCACGAGCCGCCCTCGACGGGCGGGGTCGAGGGCCGAGAACCACGCGGTGATTCGCTGCAGCAGGCGCAAGGGATCTCCGGAAGACGCGGACGCGGGCTCAGATCGACAGGTTCATCATCTGTTCGTAGGCGGCCACGGCCTTGTCGCGGACCGCGACCATCGCGCGGAGGGCGATGTCGGCCTGCTCGAGGGCGATCATCGACCCGTGCAGGTCGACCTCGCGGCCGGAGGCGAGCGCGGTCAGCGCGTCGTCGCCGGCGTTCAGCTGGGTGTCGACGTTCGCCACCGCCGACTCGAGCTCGCGGGCGAACCCGGTGTCGGCGAGGGTGGTCGGCTCGGGCGCGGTCGTGCCGAGCACGCCGAGCGAGGCGCCGGTGTCCGCGACGGACGAGATGCCGTGCATCATGGGGTCACCGTCCGATCTCGAGCGCGCGCATCGCGAGGTCGCGCGTCGCGTCGAGCACGTTGATGTTGGCCTCGTAGGTGCGCGAGGCGGTCATCAGGTCGACCATCTCGTGCATCACGTCGATGTCCGGGTACCGGACGTACCCGTTCGCGTCCGCGTCGGGGTGCGCGGGGTCGAACACCGCCCGGCCCGGGTTCGGGTCGGTCGCCACGTCCGTCACCTGGACCGTGGCGAGCTCGCGGTCGATCAGCGACCCGAACGCGTTCATGTCCTGGGCTTCGAACACCGGGATCCGGCGTTGGTACGGTCCGGGGGTCCCGTCGGCGCTGCGGGTCGACCGGGCGTTCGCCAGGTTCGACGCGATCGACTGGAGCCGCACCCGCTCGGCGGTCAGGCCGCTCGCCGAGATCTGCAGGGTGTCGAGAATGTCCACGGGGGGTCCTCCTACGCCCGGCCGTCGCTGACGACGAACCGGAGCAGATCGAGCTTGTGGTCGAGGCCGCGGGCGATCGCGTCGTACATCAACGCGTTCTCCTGCAGCCGGGCGGTCTCCCGCTCCGGGAGCACCGAGTTGCCGTCGAGCGACCACGGGGCCGGGTCGATCTCGAGGATCGGGGGCTCGGTCGGGTCGACGCCGCCGGCCGCGACGTGCCGCGGATCGCTCCGGAGCATCGGCGACGCCTCCTGGTCGACCACGAGGTCGAGCACGGTGGAGAAGTCGACCATCTTCGCGCGGTAGCCGGGCGTGTCGGCGTTCGCGAGGTTGCTCGCGGTCAGCGCGTGTTGGGCCATCCGCAGATCGAGCACCGTCTGGAGCTTGCCGATCAGCGGGTCGAACGTGAACGCCACGGTACCTCCGTCGTCGTTGACCCCTTCGGACCGTCCGTCGGGGGGTTGAGTCGCATTCGTCTCGGGTCGGTTTCCCTCCCCGGAGCCGCGCGCTCAGCGGCTGCCCCCGCGCTCCCACGCCGCGAGATCCGCCTTCCACGCCGCATGCGTCGCGTCCTCGTGCGCGACGCTCGCCCACGGGTCGCCGTCGGAGGTGAGCTCCTTCGGGACCTCGACCCCGCGCTTCGCCCCGACCGCGGTCGCGAACCACTTCGCCTCGGCCTTCGTCGGGTCGTCCGTCGCCCGGGACAGGGCCCACCCCGCGGCGGCGATCGCGTCCTCGGGCCGATCGACGGCGTCGTCGCACCGGGCGACCAGCAGCTCGAGCTCGCCCGGGGCGTAGCCGGGGAGCGGCGCCAGCTCGACCCGGGGCCGGATCTTCGGCAGGGCGTCGCCGCACCGCCCGATCTCGAGCTCGTGGACGGCGGTCCGCTCGGTCACCTCGTCGGCGAGCTCGGGCGACTCGGCGGCGAGGGTCCAGGCGGCGAGCGCCTCCTCGGTCCGGTCCATCGCCGCGTACGCCTCGCCGACCACCAGATCCAGCCGGTGCCCGTCGAGCGGGGTCGGGGTCAGGCGCCGGGCGTACGCGATCGTCTCGAGCGCGCGCTCCGGGTGCTCGGTCTCGACCTGGAGGTGGGCGAGCCGACCGAGCTGGGCGGGGTCTTCGCGGCCGACCGACGCGAGGACCCGCGTGAGATCGAGCTGGACCTCCAGCGCCTGCTCGCGCAGCCCGAGGCGCTCCCACGCGTGGGACGTCCGGTCGAGCAGCCCCACGTCGGCGACGTGCGCCCCGAGGCCGTCCCGCCAGCACGCGTCGTACATCGCCACCAGCTCGGCGTCGCGCCGATCGGCGTCGAGCTCGGCGATCCGCACGCCGCAATCGGCGAGGAGGCGGGCGGGGACGTCGCCGCTCTGGACGCCCACCCCCTGGTCCCACAGCCGGGCGAGCGCGTTCGACGCGGACTCGTAGTCGACGTACCGCTCGTGGACCTGGGCCAGCAGGTACAGCGCGTCCGCCCCGGCCGGACCGCCGCGATCGGCCTCCGCGGTCAGCGCGGGGACCCACGCCGGCCACCGCCGGACCCCGTCGAGCACCATCCGCATCATCAGCTCGCGGACGTCGATCACCGCCCCGAGCTCGCGGTGCGGGGCGGACAGGTACGCCCGGCGGGCCAGATCGACCTCTCCGGTCGCGACGTACGCGTCCCCGAGCGCGACCCACGCCCGCTCCGACCGGTCGGCGTCGAGGCCGTCGACCGCGGCCCGGAGCAGCGGGATCGCCTCGTCCGGGTATCCGTCGCGGAGCAGGAGCTCCCCCGCGAGCTGTCGGGTGACGGGCAGGGTCGCGATCGCGCCGAGCGCCCGCCCGGTCTCGGCCGGCGGCGGGTCGTTGGTCGCGAGCGACAGGACCCCGAGGCACTGCACGACCAGCTCCTCCGGCGCGTCGCGGTACCATGCCTGCTCGCACGCGCCGCGCGCGGACTCCCACTCCCGCACCGACAGCGCCGCGTCGGCCCGGGCGAGGAACATCGCCGCCGGGGGGAACCCGACCTGCGCGCCCTGACCGAAGTAGTACGCGGCCTCCCGGGCGAGCCCGAGCCTGCGGTGCGCGTCGCCGAGCCGGTACATCGCGACCACGTACAGGTCCGGGTCGTGCAGGCCGGGGAGCAGGCCGCGCCACCGGTCGATGTCGGCCCAGGTGGGATCCTCGACCGGCCCGAGCCAGTCGGCCCACTCGTCCGGGACCCGGAGGCCGGGCTGGGGGACGTCGAGCCGGATCTGCTCCGGCGGCAGGACGAACGTCCGGGCGTCGCCGATCAGCGGGGTCAGCAGCGGCGCGACCTCGGGCGCAGGCGCCGGCCGGCGGGGCATCCCGTCGAACAGCGCCTCGATCGTCGGGTGGGGGCGCGACTCGACCAGCCGGGGGGTCCCCGGGACGAACTGGACCTCGAACGCCGAATCGCGCTCGACCACCCGGACCAGGAGGTTCGGGTCGACGAGCTCGATCATCACGAACATCGTGCCGCCGCCGGTGTCGACCACCCGGGCGTGATCGAGGCCCTTCGCCCGCCAGGTGGCGACGTCCAGGCCGATCGGCGACCGGTTGTGGTACACGCCGAGCTCGACGTGGGTGTCGGACGCGCGGGGCAGGACCACGACCGACGCGTGCTCGGACGGGTGGAGCAGCAGCGGCTTCGACAGCGCGGCGGTCGCGACGGCGGACAGCAGGACCGGGCCCATCAGAACACCACGCCGAGCCCGAGCGACCCCCGCCACGCGCCGAGCGACAGGCCGGGGCTCTGGCTCGGGAGCTGGGACCTGCGCGCGAGGTACACCTCGAGCTCGAGCCGACGCACCGGGCCGCTGGTGGCCGGCGCCATCGGCGGGTCGATCAGACCGGTGTCGACGCGCAGCCCGCCGCGGAGCTCGCCGGCGAGGCGCGCCCCGTCGACGACGGTGGCCCCGCCGGACTCGGTGAACACGGTCCACGCCGGGCCCACGCCGAGGAACCCGTCGGCGTGGCCGAAGTTCGCCGAAAGCTCGACCAGAGCGGACAGCGGCGCGATCTCGAACGTGGCCGAGCCGCTCTTCATCCGGGCGAACCCGGCCTCGAGGTCGACCCCGAGCGGCCCGATCACCGGCGCGACCACCCCGAGCCCGCCGAGCCAGGTGCCGGACTTGTACACCGTGGCGATCGCCGGGTCGTTCCACCGCTCGACCTGCCCGCGGAGCACGATGCGCAGATCGTGGCCCGGGGGCGGCTCGGGCGGGGGTCCGGCGTGGGCCACCGACCCCACCGCGAGCCCAGCGACGGCCCACACCGCCCTCGACCGGCGACGGAGCGCGGCCAGGGCGAGCAGCGCGGCGGCGAGCGGGCTCCCCCCGCCGGTGACGGTCCGGCACCCGATCCCGCCG
>JBEBJW010000347.1:0-6840 GCA_040079715.1 Myxococcota bacterium
CGGGTGCGTCGCGGCGTCCGACGGGGGCGCGATCGAGGCGGTCCACGCAGACGTGGGGATCTCGGCCTCCACGTTCACCGCGAACGTCGCCGGCCGAGGCGGCGCGGTCGCCGCCGACAACGCCGCGGTGGCGGTCGCCGGCACCGTGTTCACCGCGAACGTCGCCGACCCGACCTACGGCCTCGGCGGCGGGATGTACGCGACCGCGGCGGACGTCACGGTCACCGGGGGGTCGTTCGACGGGAACAGCGCCGAGCGGGGCGGCGGGGCGTGGCTCGACGCCGCCGCCGGCGTGTTCGACTGGGTCTCGTTCGACGACAACACCGCCGAGACCGAGGGCAGCGGCGTCGCCACCACCGAGGCGACGATCTGGGTCAACGGGAGCCGGTTCGACGCGAACACCGTCCCGGTCGCGGCCGATCCGGCGTTCGGCGGGGCGATCGACTGTCGGTGGCCCGCGTCGTGCTTCGTCGACCGGTCGTGGTTCGAGGGCAACGTCGCCCCGGACGGCGGGGCGATCAGCTCCGACGGCGAGCTCGGCGTCACCCGGTCGATGTTCTGCGCGAACGAGGCCACGAGCGACGGCGGGGCGATCGACGTCGGCAACCTGGTGTACGGCGGCCCGGTCACGATCGCCGCCAGCGTGTTCGCCGAGAACCACGCCGCAGCCGACGGCGGCGCGGTCGTGGTCACCGACGGGGTGGTCGAGCTCCTCGGCGACCACTTCGTCGGCAACGAGGCCTCGCGCGGCGGCGCGGTCGGGTCTGCGACCCTCGGTGGGCTCGAGGGGCTGACCCTCCGCAACGTGCTCGTGGCCGGGAACCGCGGGCTCCCGGCGGTCGGGATCGCCGGGGTCTGGTCGAACGAGAGCTGGGACTGGTTCTGGGACAACGGCGCCGTCGACCTCGACGTGCCCGCGTCCCCGACGACCAACCTCGGGGAAGACCCCGAGCTGGCGGGGCCGAACGGCTGCGATCCCGCGTCGCTGGCACCGACCGCGTCGAGCCCGTTGATCGACGGGGGTGACCCGCAGTGGACCGATCCGAACGGGTCCCGGGCGGACATCGGCGCGTTCGGCGGCCCGGACGCGGACTACGACGCGTTCCTCGACCTCGACGGCGACGGCGACCCGGGGATGCTCGACTGCGACGATCGCGATCCCGCCGTGTCGGTCGGGGCGGTCGAGGTCTGCAACGGGATCGACGACGACTGCGACGGGCTCGTCGACGCGGACGACCGCGCGACCGACGCCGGCTGGCTCCACCGCGACGACGACGGCGACGGCTACGGCACCTGGGACAGCGCGTACCGGTGTCCGGGGCCCGGGTGGGCCACCCCGTTCACCGACTGCGACGACGCTGCGCAGGACGTGCACCCGCTCGCCGACGACGTCGCCGGCGACGGGTTCGACGCCGATTGCGACGGGGAGGACACGCCGGACCCCGATCCCACCACCACCGGGCCGGGGGGCACCACCGACCCGGCGACCGACCCGGCCGACCCCAGCGCAGACAGTGACGGCGACGGGGTCCTCGACGGGGCGGAGCGCCCGGACGCGGCCGCGGATCCCGGCGGGACCGGCGTCGGCGATCCGCCGTCCGCGCCGGTCCTGTGCGGCTGCGACGTCGGCGAAGGTCCGGGGGCCAGCGGGTGGGTCGCCGGGCTCGCGGGCCTCGCGGCGCTCGGTCGGCGCCCGGGTCGGCGGTCCAGGTCGACCGGCAGGGGCGACCGCCGCGCCCGGCAGCAGGTCACCGCATCCGGAGGGTGAACCGGCTGATCAGCTCGGCCACGTCCGATCCGTGCCCGTCGAACACCTGGACCGGCACGTCCAGCCGGGTCGACCCGCCGGCGACCTGGTCGACCGCCGCCACGACCATCTCCGCCGTGATCCGCGCGTGGGCGGTCACGTCGTGCTGAGACGACGCGTAGTACTTGATCTTCGTGCTCTTCTGGAGCTGGACGTACCCGGCGAGCTCGGGGTGGGTGGCGAGGGCGACCGCCGCGGCCAGCTCCCCGACCGCGAAGATCGCGCTGGTGTGGATCGCACCGGCGTGGTTCGTGACCCCGGTGCCGTACGGCAGGCGGAGGACGAGGTGGCCGGGACGGGCTTCCTCGGCGCGGATCCCGAGCGTCTGGAGCATCGGGACCGACCGGAGGGCCTGATCGAGCGCGGTGAGCATGGACCTCCCGATGGCACGGTGACGTCCGCGGAAATAAGTAGCCGACGCGACCGCCGCAACGGGAGGCCGATGGCCCGGCAGCAACAAACCCCGCCCGACCGGCAGGCGCCTCGCGACGGGGAAGGCCGGATCGACCTGTGCGCGTTCGACCGGGCCGGTCTCGCGGCGGTGTTGTCCGAGGCGATCGGGGCGGACGAGGGCGCGAGCCGCCGGATCTTCAAGCAGATCTGGCAGCGCGGCGTCGGATCGGTCCGCGAGATGGCGAACGTCCGGCGCGAGATCCTCGACCGCCTGGATCCGGTCGCGGAGATCCCGCGGTTGAACGCCGAGCTCGTGCTCACCAGCGCCGACGGCACCACCAAGTTCCTGTGGCGCCTTCCGGACGGCCACGCGATCGAGAGCGTGCTGATCCCGTCCGACGGCGACGGGCGGCTCACCCTGTGCGTGTCGACCCAGGTGGGCTGCGCGATGGCGTGCACGTTCTGCCTGACCGGCGATCTCGGCCTCGTGCGGCACCTGACCGCGTCGGAGATCGCGCTGCAGCCGCTCCAGGTCCAGGCCACGCTGCCCCCCGGCACCCGGATCACGAACATCGTGCTGATGGGGATGGGCGAGCCGCTCCACAACCTGAAGAACCTGCTCCCCGCGCTGTCGATCTGGCTCGACGACGACGGGCTCGTGCTGTCGCACCGGCGGGTCACCGTGTCGACCGTCGGCCTCGTCCCGAAGATGGCGGAGCTCGCGGCGGCGCTGCCGGTGAACCTCGCGGTGTCGCTCAACGCGACCACCGAAGCGCAGCGGCGGCAGATCATGCCGATCACCGCTCGCTACTCGATGGCCGAGCTGCTCGCCGCGTGCCGGGCGTTCCCGTTGCCGCACGCGAAGCGGATCACGTTCGAGTACGTGATGTTCGCGGAGTTCAACGACACGCTCGACGACGCCGAGCGGCTGTTCGCGCTGCTCGACGGGATCCCGGCCAAGGTGAACCTGATCCCGTACAACGAGAACCCGGATCGGCCGGCGCTCAGGCGGCCGTCGGACGAGACCGTCCTCGCGTTCCAGAACCTGCTGGTCCGGCGGGGGCTTTCGACCAGCGTTCGGACCACCCGCGGGCTCGACATCAGCGCCGCGTGCGGGCAGCTCGGCAAGGCCCGGGAGCAGGTCGACCGTGGGCTCGTGACCAGATCGTGACGTGACGTCCCGGGCGCCCCCGGGCGTGCCGCGGGCAGTCGGAGGTGAAGGTGGCGCACACGGTGGGCATCGTCGGGGGATCGGGTCTGTACGCGCTCGACGGGCTGCAGGACGTGACCGAGGAGCGGATCGAGACCCCGTTCGGGCGCCCGAGCGACGCGATCGTCCGCGGGACGCTCGGCGGGGTGAACCTCGCGTTCGTGCCGCGCCACGGGCGGGGGCACCGGCTGACGCCGTCCGAGGTGCCGTACCGGGCCAACGTGTGGGCGCTGAAGTCGCTCGGGTGCGACTGGTTGATCTCGGTCAGCGCGGTGGGCTCGCTCCGGGAGGAGATCGTGCCCGGCCAGGCGGTGATCGTCGACCAGTACATCGACAAGACGCGGGTCCGCGCCGAGACGTTCTTCGGCGACGGCGTCGTCGCCCACGCCGGGTTCGGCGAGCCGACCTGCGCCGCGCTGCGCGGGTACCTCCGGGACGCGTGCGCCGCGGTCGGGGTGGTGGCCCACGAAGGCGGGACCTACGTGTGCATGGAGGGGCCCGCGTTCTCGACCCGGGCCGAGTCCGAGCTCCACCGGAGCTGGGGGGCGTCGGTGATCGGGATGACCGCGATGCCGGAGGCGAAGCTCGCGCGCGAAGCGTCGATGTCGTACGCGACCCTCGCGTTCGCGACGGACTACGACTGCTGGCACCCGCACCACGACGCGGTCACCGTCGACCAGGTGATCGGCGTGCTCACCGCGAACGTCGACCGGGCCCGCCGGATCCTCCGGGACGCGGTGGCGCGGATCGGCGCCCACGCCGGGCCCGCGCCGATGGCCGACGCAATGCGGACCGCGATCATGACCCCGCGCGAGGGGATCGACCAGGCCGCGCGGCAGCGCCTGGCGCCGATCCTCGGGCCGTACCTGGGGTGACCGGGTGATCCGCGGCAAGGCGATCCGGGCGCGCCGCGAGGCGATGGGCTGGTCGGTCGGGGAGGTCGCGGTGGCGACCCGGATCCCGCGCGCCCACCTCGAGGCGCTGGAGGACGAGCGGCTCGACCAGCTCCCCGCCGGACCGTACGCCGCCGCGTACACCCGCGTCGTGTGCGCGTACCTCGGGATCGACGAGTCGTCGCAGGACGACGTGGTGCTGCCGGTCACCCCGCCGCAGGGCGCGCCGCTGTGGCTCGTCCGCGGCCTCGCCGGGGTGTCGCTCCTCGCGCTCGCCGGCCTGCTCTCATCGCTCGCGTGGGAGCGGATCGAGGCCGAGCTGCCGGCGCTGCCCGAGCCGGCGGTCGATCAGCGGGTGGTGATCGTCGCGCGGCGCACCACGTCGGTCACGACCCGGGTGGACGACGCCCCCGCGATCGCCAAGCGGTTGCCCGGCGGCGAGCGGCTCGAGCTGGCCGGAAAAGATCGGATCGAGGTCGAGGTCGCCGCCATTTCGGATGTACGGATCGAGTGGAACGGCTCGACCGTGGTGCCCCAGGGCAGGCAGGACGCGTCGCGGCGGTTCGTGTTCGTCGACGATCGAGGTGTCCAGTGGTGAATCCGCTCGATCCCCCCGGGGGAGGCTCCGCCGGGGGCGCGGGTGGCGGATCCGCGGCCGGTGGCCCCGGTGGCGACCGGCCGATCGTCGCCGGCCTCGACGCCCGCACCGAGGGCCTGCTCCGTCGACTGCTCCGGCGAGAAGCCGAGAGCGCGCTGCGCAAGCTGCTCGCCCGGTACCGCGCCGAGGACATCGCCGCCGCGATGGAGCACCTGACCTGGACCGAGCAGCGCCGCCTGTACCGGTCGATCGAGGACAAGGACTTCGCCGCCCAGGTCCTGACGTTCCTGTCGGAGGGCGGCCAGCGCGAGGTCACCCGCGACATGAGCGAGGAGGCGGTGGTCGATCTGCTCGAGCGGGTCGAGCCCGACGACGCGACCGACATCGTCGGGTCCCTGCCCGACGCGCTCCGGGCCAAGGTGATCGAGGAGCTCGAGGACGATCCCACCGGCGAGGAGGTGAAGAACCTGCTGCTGTGGCCGCCCCAGTCCGCCGGCGGCATCATGAGCACCCAGGTGCTGAACATGCCGTCCGGCAGCACCTGCGGCCAGACGATCGCCGAGCTCCAGGCGAAGCACGAGCAGTTCGAGGCGATCTACTACGTGTACGTGGTCGACGCAGGCGGCCGGCTGATCGGCGTCTGCTCGCTCCGGGACCTGCTGACCCACGCCCCACGGACCCCGGTCGACAAGGTGATGGCCCGGGAGCCGATCGCGGTCGAGCCGACGACCGATCAGGAAGAAGTGGCGCGGATCGTCGCCCGGTACGACCTGGTGGCGGTCCCGGTGATCGATCGCGAGCGCCGGCTGCTCGGGATCGTCACCGTCGACGACGTGGTGGACGTGATCCGCGAGGAGGCCGCCGAAGACATGATGTTGATGGCCGGCGTGTCGGACCCGTCCCGCGATCGTTCGCTCCTGCGGCAAGCGGGGTATCGCGCCGGGTGGCTGCTCGCGACGGTGATGGGCGGGATCCTCGCGTCGGAGATCGTGTCGGCGTATCAGTCCACCCTGACCACGCTCGCGGTGCTCGCCGGATTCGTCCCGGTGATCATGGGCTCCGGCGGCAACGTGGGGATCCAGTCGGCGACGCTCGCGGTGCGGGGGCTCGCGACCGGCAAGGTCCAGGTCGGCGGCGCGATCCCGTTCATCGCGGCCGAGGCCCGGGTCGGGCTGATGCTCGGCGTGTTGTTCGCGCTGATCCTCGGGCTGTTCGGGCTGTTCCGGTACCCGGACACGCCGATGCTCGCGGTGTCGGTCGGGTCGAGCGTGCTGTTCGCGATGGTCCTCGCGACCCTGGTCGGCGCGTCGCTGCCGATCGTGCTCGAGCGGCTCGGGATCGATCCGGCGATCGCGACCGGCCCGTTCGTCACCACCGGGGTCGACGTGTTCAGCATCCTGATCTACCTGAACATCGCCACGCTCCTGCTGACCTGAGCCCGGGGGCGACGCCGTGAACACCGAGATCGAGGGGATCGTCGTCGGGAGCCTCGATCTCGGCGAGTCGGACCGGTTGATCCGCCTGCTGACCGCGGACGAGGGTCGATCGGTGGTGGTCGCCCGCGGCTCCCGTTCGAGCCGGCGGCGGTTCGCCGGGATGCTCGAGCTCGGCGTCCGGATCGCGATCGTCCGGAGCCGCAGCCGGGGCGGGTTGCCGGTCCTGGTCGAGGCCGACTGGCTGTCCGGCCCGGAGCGCGCCCGCGACGACCTCGATCGGCTCGGGTTCGTCGCGTACGGCTGCGAGCTGTGCGGCGCGCTCGCCCCGGAGGGAGACGCCGCGCCGAAGCTGTACGGCCTGCTCGCCACCTGGCTGCTGGTGCTCGAGGGCGACGTGACCCCCGGCGACGCCGCCCGGGTCGCGCTCGAGGGCAAGGCGCTGACGTTCGCCGGCCTCGCCCCCGCGCTGGTCCGGTGCGCCCGGTGCGACGAGCCGCTCCACG